>JANXXG010000023.1 GCA_025350745.1 Chloroflexota bacterium
CCACCTTGTCGGCGATGATCTGGCTCAGCACGACCGCCTGGCCGTGGACGCGCTGCAGCGAGCTCATCATCGCCTCGTTCAGCTCCCCGCGCGATCTCTTTGCGGCCACTCGAGCTCCGTATCCTTTGCTATAGTCATTACCTGCGCGGCGCAGATAATGAGCCGCGCACAGACCAGTATAGCCACATAGCGGGAAACGAAGGAGACCACGGTGACGGCGCAGACCACGACCAGCAAGAACCCCTGGCTCGTCCTCATGGTGTTCAGCCTCGGCCTCTTCATGACGCTGTTGGACCTGACGATCGTGAACATCGCGATCCCGAGCATCGTCGACGACCTCAAGGCACCGCTCGACGGCATCCTCTGGATGCTGAACGCCTACAGCCTTGTCTATGCCGTGCTCCTGATCACCTCGGCGCGCCTTGGTGACATGTTCGGTCCCCGCGCGCTGTTCGTCGCCGGCGTCGGCACGTTCACGGTGGCCTCGTTCATGAGCGGTCTCGCGCAGGACCCGACCCAGCTCATCTTCGCGCGCGCGGCCCAGGGCCTCGGCGCCGCACTCATCGCCCCGCAGGGGCTCCCCATGATCACCAGCTTGTTCGCGCCGGAGAAGCGCGGCGGCGTCTTCGCCATCTTCGGCATCCTCGCCGGTCTCGCGGTCGTCCTTGGCCCGACGCTCGGCGGTCTCATCGTCAACAACTGGGGCTGGCGCTGGATCTTTTACGTGAATATCCCTGTCGGCCTCGCGCTCATCGCCGCGGCGTTCACCCTCGTCCCGGACCTCCGCCCCGGCAAGAGTCACCGGCTCGACATCCCAGGTGTCGTGCTCGCGAGTGCGGGCCTGCTGCTCATCGTGTTCGGCCTTATCGAGGGCCAACGCTTCGAGTGGGGCACGGTGACCGCGTTCATCACGATCCCGGAGATCATCGCCGCGGGCGTGATCCTGCTCGTCGCGTTCATGCTCTACGAGCGGCGCGTCCAGGACTCCGAACCGCTCCTGCCGTTCGCCGTCTTCCGCAATCGCAACTTCACCCTCATGGTGTTCGTGCTCATGGCCATGGGCTTCGCGATGCTCGGCGTCTTCCTCCCGATCACCATCTACCTCCAGTCGGTCCTCGGGTTCGACGCGCTCACTGCCGGGCTGACCATCGCGCCGATGCCGCTCGCGATGATGGTCGCGTCGGGCATCGTCGCCAGTCAGGTCCAGAAGATCGGACCCAAGCCGTTCCTCTTCGCCGGCCTGACCCTCTTCACGATCGCGCTCGCATATATCGCCTGGACCGTCAGCGCCGACGGCGGCCGCTGGGCCCTCCTGCCCGGCTTCATCCTCATGGGGATCGGCATGGCGGGCGTGTGGACGCCGGTGTACGACCTCGCGACCCGTGACCTCAAGCCGGAGCTCGCCGGCACCGCGTCCGGCGTGCTGAACACGATGTCGGAGCTCGGCACCGTCGTCGCGAGCGCGACGATCGGCGCCGTCCTCCAGAACCAGCTCGCGACCTCGCTCACGGCGGAGGCGGTCACGTACTCGAAGCAGCTACCCACTCCGTTCCAACAGCCGTTCGTTGACGGGTTCGCCAATGCGGCGAAACAGGGGCTCGAGGTCGGCGCCAACCAGAACGGGGCGTCACTTCCGCTGCCCCCCGGACTTCCGCAGTCGGTGGTCGACCAGCTCGCGCAGCTCGGTCATGCGGTCTTCACCCACGCGTTCGTCGACGCGATGCGTCCGAGCATGGCGCTCCCCATCGCGGTCGTCATCGTGGCCGCTTTGCTGTCGCTCGCGGTGAAGGCACCGGCGCGCGTCGGCGTACCTCGACCGGCCGAGCAGACGGCCCTCGCGTGACCCCGTTCTCGCGTCTGGTGGCGGAGGAGCTGCGGCTTTTCGCGTCACGGCGAGCCCTCTGGCACGCCGCTCGCTAGAGTCCGGTCGTGGGCTGTTGTCTCGGCGGCTGCGTCCGACTCCTTTTCTTCACCTTCTGGCGGCTCGCGCTCGCGGCCCTGACCGCCGTTGCGCTTGCGCGCGTCGACGATTACATCGAGGGCTCGGAGCACCGTGACGCGGTGACCGGGCGTGTCTGGCGCGCCTACCGGACCCGTGTCGGAAAGAAGATCAAGCGCGGCCCGCCGCCCGACGCCGGCTCGGCGATCGACACGCAAGGCAAGCCGAAGCCCTAATCTCGCGGTCGTGCCCGGACGCATCGACACGTTCCGCATCCCGACACGGATCCAGTTCGGCCGCGGTGTCGCGCTGACCCTCGCCGATCCGCTCCGCCAGGTCGGAGCAAAGAAGGTCCTGGTCGTGACCGACCCCGGTGTCGTCAAGGCCGGCCTTGTGGGACCCCTCACGGAGAAGCTTCGCGAGGCAGGCATCGCCTACGAGATCTACGACGAGGTCGTCCCCGATCCCGGGGTGGCCGAGGTCCAGCGCGCGTATGAGCGCGCGAAGGCGGTCGGCGCGGATGCGTTCGTCGCCGTCGGCGGCGGCTCCTCCATCGATACGGCGAAGATGGCCGCGGTCCTTCTCTCCAACGGCGGAACGGTGCTCGACTACATCGGCATCGACAAGGTGCCCAAGATGGCCGCCCCGGTCATCGCGATCCCCACGACCGCGGGCACCGGTGCCGAGCTCACCATCAACTCGGTCATCGCGGATCCCGGCCAGCACAAGAAGCTCGTGATCATCAGCCCCAACGCGACCGCGCTCTTCGCGCTCGAGGACCCCGAGCTCACGGTCGGTCTGCCGCCGTTCCTCACGGCGATCACCGGTATGGACACGCTCGTCCATGCGATCGAGTCGTTCACCTCGAAGAACTCGTACCGGATGACCGAGCTCCTGGCCCTCGAAGCGATCCGTGACGCGGCCTGGGCCCTGCCACGCGCGGTCAAGGACGGCAAGGACATCGACGCGCGCGAGGCGATGATGCGCGCGGTCGTCACCGCGAGCCTCGCCTTCAGCAACACGCGGCTCGGCAACGTCCACGCGATGGCGCTCCCGCTCGGCGGCTGGTGTCACGTCGCCCACGGCACCGCGGTCGCGGTGCTCCTACCGCACGTCATGGACTTCAATCGCTCAGCGGCACCGGATCGGTATGCCGCCGTTGCCGAGGCGCTCGGCGCCACCAAGGACGCGAAGGCCGCTGTGGAGCATGTCTTCCGGCTGAACGAGACCATCGGCATCCCGATGCACCTCGGACCGCTGGGCGTCGATGAGGGTGCCATCCCGAACATGGCGAAGGACGCGATGCTCTCCGGCAACATCCTGGTCAATCCCCGCACCACGACACAGCCCGACATCGAGGCCCTCTACAAAGCCGCGATCTGATGAACCCTGATCCGCTGCGCCGCCTTCGGCGGCTCCGCGTCTCGGGGGCCCTGCGGCTCGACCGGGCAAAGCCCGGTCTCGCCTAGATGCCCGTCGCGATCTTCGACATGGACGGCGTCCTGTACCGCGGCAACGTCGTGATGCCCCACGCGCGCGAGACCCTGGACCGGCTGCGCGCTGCGGGATGGCAGGTGTTCTTCGCGACGAA
>JANXXG010000035.1 GCA_025350745.1 Chloroflexota bacterium
CCACCGAGGGAGCCCTCGCGAAGGGCTTCTTCCACGAGCCGACCGTGCTGGTCGACGTGAAGCCGAACATGCGGGTCGCCCAAGAGGAGATCTTCGGCCCGGTCACCGCGGTCATCGAGGTCAAGGACATCGATGAGGCCATCCGAGTGGTCAACTCGACGAAGTACGGACTGTCGTGCTCGATCTTCACGAAGAACGTGAACAACGCGTTCCGCTTCATGCGCGACGCCAATACCGGGCTCGTGTACGTGAACGCCGGGACCATCGGCGCCGAGATCCAGCTTCCCTTCGGCGGCACGAAGTCCACGGGCAACGGACACCGCGAAGCGGGCCGCGCCGCTCTCGACGTGTACTCGGAGTGGAAGTCGATCTACGTCGACTTCTCCGGCAAGCTCCAGCGAGCCCAGATGGACGACCAGAGCTCGCCCGGCTAGATCGGGAGCGTGAAGACGATCCGCGTCCCCTGACCCGGCGCGCTCTCCGCTCGGATCGCCCCACCGTGCGCCTCGATGAGGCTTTTCGCGATCGCAAGCCCGAGCCCGGCACCGGGTGAATCCGTCGAGCGACTGAACCGTTCGAAGATCCCCGCGACGGCATCCGGCGCGATCCCGGTCCCGGTGTCGCGCACCGTCACCTCGACCTGACCCTCGATGCCGCGGGCCTCGACGGCGACCGAGCCACCCGCGGGCGTATAGCGCAACGCGTTCGCGACGAGATTCACGATCACCTCGCGCACGCGCAGCGGATCGGCCTCGATGACCGTCGGTCCCTCGGCCAGCGACCCGATGGCGACCCCACCGCGACGGCCCTGGTCGGAGAACGCGGTGGCGACGTCGCGCGCGATGGACCCGACGTCGACGGTCTCGCGGTGCAGCGCGAGCGCGCCGCTCTCTGCGAGCGACAGCGTGCGAAGATCGTCGATGAGCCTCGAGAGCACCTTCGTCTCCTCGAGGATCGGCATGATGTGCGCCGGATCTGCCGGATGCACGCCGTCGAGGAGCGCCTCGATGTTCCCCTGCAGGACGGTGAGCGGCGTGCGCAGCTCGTGCGTCACGTCGGCGAGGAGCTGCTTCCGCTGTGACTCGTTCGCCTCCAGCCGGGTCGCCATCGCGTTGAACGCGTGGGCCAGCGAGCGCATCTCGCGCGGCCCGCGCTCCTCCACGCGCGCGTCGTAGCTTCCTGCTTCGAGCCGGCCGGCGGCCTCGATGAGATCGGCGACAGGCCGTGCGACGCCCCGGAACATCCGGCCGAGCAGCACGAGCGCGAGAACGACGATCAGGGGGACGACGAAGAACGGAGGCCCCTCCGGATGGTCGCCCAACCACGGAGGCTGGCCCCCGGGGCGGATCAATCCGAGCGCGCTGACGATCGACCAGAACAGCGTGAAGGCACCCGTGATGACGAGCGCCATGAACGCCACGAACACGAGCGCCATCCGCCGGAAGAAGCGGCGCTGCATCGCATACGACGATCGGAGGCGCGGCGGCGGGAAGGGCTCGCTCTCGGGCCACCACGGGGGCCGGCTGTCGTACCCCCTCCAGCCGGAGCGGCTCAACGGTCATCGTCCCGGAATCGATAGCCGACGCCGTGGACGGTCTGCACGTAGGTGGGCGCGCCCGGATCCAGCTCGAGCTTGCGCCGGATGTTCTTCACGTGGGCGTCGATCGCCCGCTCGTACGACTCGAACGCCACGCCATGAACGGCGTCGAGCAGCTGCGAACGGGTGAACACCCGGCCGGGCTCGCGCGCGAGCGTCACGAGGAGCTGGAACTCGGTCGCGGTGAGCTCCACCTCCCGCGCGCCGGCGCGTACCCGCATCCGCGGGATATCGAGCGTGACGTCCGCGGCGCGGATCGTGTCGGACGCGGGCGCGGGACGCTCGACCCGGCGGAGCACCGCTCGCACGCGCGCGACGAGCTCCTTGGGACTGAATGGCTTCGTGACGTAGTCGTCGGCACCAAGCTCGAGACCGACGAGCTTGTCACTCTCATCCGATCGGCCGCTGAGGATGATGATCGGGACGTTCGAGTCCCGGCGTAGCACACGGGCGACGTCAAGGCCGTCCAGCTTCGGCAATCCGAGGTCGAGCACGATGAGATCGGGCGCATCGCTTTTGGCGCGCATGAGCGCCTCCGACCCATCGGAGGCGCTCACGACCGCGAAGCCGGCGTGCTCGAGGTAATCGCGGGCAAGCTGGACGATCTTCGGTTCGTCGTCCACGACGAGGATCGTCTTCATCCCAGCTGATGCTACTGACGAGGTGGGACGGTCCCGGAGGAGGTGTCACCGTGGGCCCGCTTGTGCCACTCCTCGAACCGGCCGGGAACACCACGCTCGCTGTCGCCGTACCAGCCGCGGTGCCCGTAGCCACGACCGCCCCCGACGAGCGCGCGCATCAGGGCGAAGAACAGGAAGATCCCGAGGATCGGGAACAGGAACCCGAACGGGAAGAAGCCGAAGCCATAGCCGTAGGGATGCCCGTAGTACGCAACGGCCGGTGCGACGGCCGGTACGGCTCCCGCGGCGGGCGCCACGACCTGCACGGCACTTTGGAGACCCGCCTCGTACGCGCCGGCCGCGACGAGACCCCCAAGGACGAGAACGAGGATCGCAGCGGTGAAGAATCGCATTGCTGACTCCTTTGCGTGTTGTTGACACCAGGTTGGACCGCGGGTGTGGAGCGGTCGTGAACGATGTGCGGAGGTCGCTACACAGTGATGACGACCTTGCCGCGGGCATGACCCGCTTCGAGATAGCGGACCGCGGCAGCGGTCTCGCGCAAGGGGTAGGTGCGATCGATGACCGGCGAGACCTTGCCGGCTGCCATCAGGTCTTTGAGGACGACGAGGTCGTCCTTGTTGAGCTTCGCGACGAAGAACCGGATCGGGTGCTTGCCGAGACGCGTCCGCAAGCCGGCCTCGGCGATCCGCCACATGATCCCGGCGAACCCACCTTTCCGCGCCCCGGCCAGCACGACGGTGCCTCCGGGTGCGAGCACGCTCGTATACGTCGGCAGCGAGCGGCTTCCGGCAACGTCGAAGAACAGGTCATACCGTTCGCCGCGTTTCGCGAAGTCCTCTTTCGTGTAATCGATGACGACGTCTGCGCCGATCGAGCGCACCAGCTCGACGTTGCTGGTCTTGCACACCGCAGTGACATGCGCACCGAGGGCCTTGGCGATCTGGACCGCGAACGTGCCCACGCCACCGGTCGCGCCGTTGATGAGCACCCGCTGTCCGGGGCGCAGCTGGCCCGTATCGCGAAGGCCCTGAAGCGCGGTGCATCCCGCGATCCCGACCGCGCCGGCCTGCTCGAACGTTATGTTCGCGGGCTTCGGCACGATCGCGCTCTTCTCGGTGATGCGGACGTACTCCGCGTACGCGCCCGAGCGCGCGCCGAACACCGCATCGCCCGGTCGGAACTCGGTGACGTTCTTGCCAACGGCCTCGACCAGCCCGGCGACGTCGGTCCCCGGAACGAGATCCGGCGGCGACCTGCGCAGGCTTCGCGTCATGATGAGACCGACGAACCACGGGACACCGCGGATCCGGTACGCGTCGGCGCGATTCACGGAGCTCGCCCGGACCCGGACGAGCACCCCGTCATCATCGAGCGCCGGCGTATCGATGTCTTCGAAGGCAAGGACATCCGGTGAGCCGTACGCGCGCTGCACGATCGCTTTCATCAGTTCCTCCCGAGCGGGCGCCCAGCGGCCATCGCTATGCGTCGAAGCCTGACCGCGATCTGTGCAGAGGATGTGAACGAGACCGGGAGGTTCGACGCGTTCAGGCGCGCAGCACCGACCCGAGCCACCGCACGGCGGCGTCGATCGCCTCAGCCTCGTGCTTCCCGTATTCGTGGGCCGCGCCGCGGAGCACGACGAGGTCGATCCGCGGATTCTGACCGGCGATGCGCTCGAGGACCGCGAGCGGCCCGAGCTCGTCGCGATCGCCCTGCACGATCAGCGTCGGACACGTGATCCCGAAGAGCGCGGCCTCGTCCGCCGGCCTCGGCCGGGCGGGCGGCGAGATCGGATGGCCGAGGATCACGAGCGCGTCGGGCGGCTCCTCCGAGGCGAGGAACGCGCACATTCGGCCGCCGAAGGACCGGCCGATGAGCGCGACCGGGCCACCGGCCTTCGCAACGACCGCGTCGCGCGCCGTCCGCAGCTCGTCCTTCTCCGTCACGTAGCCGCGGCTCGGCCGCTTCGTCGAGAACGTGATGCGGGACGTCGCGATTCCTTCTGCCTCGAGACGCCCCGCGAGCTTCCGCAGCAATGGCTGCTCCGCCGTGCCGCCGTAGCCGGGCGCCAGCACCGCGGAGGTCACGTCTTCTTCACCGGCAGTCGCTGCGGCATCGTCAGCATCGGCTTCAGCACATCGCCCACGATCGCAAGCCGGGCGGCCATGTTCGCCATCGTGAACGCGTCCGGCCGGCCGAGCCCGGAGATCTCGTCCCAGCGCAGCGGCGCACTCACCGGCGCGCGACGGATCGGCCGGACGCTGTACGGGCCCGCGGTGGTCTTGCCCCGCACGTTCTGCAGGTAATCGACGTAGATACCGCGCCGCTCCTTCTTCGCGAATGCCAGGGTGATGAGCTTCGGCGAGCGCTCGCGAGCGGCCTTGCCGATCTGCTCGACGAAGCCGCGCGACTCGTCGAAGGTGTAGCGGCGCGCGATCGGCACGAGGATGTGGATCCCGCGTGAGCCGGTCGTCTTCGGGAATCCCTCGAGGTCGCGGTCGTGGAGGAGGTCTCGCACGAGGAGTGCGGCTTCCTTCACGTCGTCCCAGGTGGCGCCCACGGCCGGATCGAGGTCGATCATCGCGATGTCCGGTCGGTCCGGCTTGTCGATGCGCGAGAGCCAGGGGTGGATCTCGATGGCCGTGTAGTTCGCCATCCAGACGAGCGTGGCGAGATCGTTCCCGAGGACGTAATCGATCCCACCCTCGCGGTCGGCCCGCTGATCGGTCCAGCTCTTGATCCATTTCGGGGTGAATGCGGGCTTGTCCTTCTGATAGAAGCTCGTTCCGCTGATCCCATCGGGGAACGGCTTGAGGGTGAGCGGACGATCTCTGATCACGGGGATGAGGTAGGGCGAAACATCGGTGTAGTAGCGGATGAGGTCGGCCTTCGTGTAGCCGTCCTCGGGGAACAAGACCTTCTCGAGGTTCGTGAGCTTGATGACGTGGCCGTCGACCTCGAGCGTGGCCGGGATCCGGGCCTGTGCCGCGGGCAGCACCTGCGGTGCGGGCGCGCTCCGCGCGACCCGATCCGCCTTCCGAAGCGCCTCTTTCGCCGACGCCGCGGTCTCCTGGCCGGTGCACTCGAGCGGATCGATGTCGGAGCGAAGGCCCAGATAGGTCGGGTGTCGGAGCGTCCCGTCGCGGGTGATCTCCGTGTAGCGGATCTCGCAGACCAGATCGGGAAAGCACCAGGTCGCCGGCCGGTCGACCTTCGGCGCGGCCGCGAACGGTGAAGCGGGCGCCTGATGCTCCTTCAGCGTCACGAGCAGATCGCGGAGGGTACGGTCGTCGAATCCGGTCCCCACCTGGCCGACCGGAACGAGCTTTCCATCCTTGTACACGCCCGCGATCAGCGCACCCAGCGTGGAATGGCGGCCTCCCTGGCCCTCGGTCCAGCCACCAATGACGCAGTCCATCGACTTGAACGCCTTGATCTTCACCCACGACGCTGACCGCCCGGAGACGTACGGCGCATCCAACCGTTTGGCGACGATGCCCTCGAGGCCCTGCTCCTGGGCCGCGTTGAAGAGCGCGACGCCGCTGCCCGGGAAGCCCTCGGACAGCCGGATCGCGCCCATCGGCTGGAGCGCGGCTTCGAGGCGCCGGCGCCGCTCGCGCAGTGGCTGTTTCGTCAGATCCACCCCGTCGAGAGAGAGGACATCGAAGACCTCGTAGATGACCGGCACGCTCTTCCGCAGCTTGCTCACGGCGCTCTCGTCGCGCAGGTGCATGCGCGGCTGCAGGCGCTGGAATGAGGGCACGCCTTTCTCGTCGAACGCCACGATCTCGCCGTCGAGGATGGCCTGATACGCGCCGGTGAGCGCTTCGGCCACGCCGTGCGCCTCGGGATACTGCTTCGTGCAGTCGAGGAGATTGCGCGTCTGCAGTCGCACCTCGCCGCCGTCGACGAACGCGAGCGTCCGCACCCCGTCCCACTTGGGTTCGAACGTGAACTGCGGCGAGTCGAACGGCTCGTCTGCGCTGCTCGCGAGCATCGGCTCGATCTTGCGCGCGAGCGGGTCGTCCCTGGGAGCCGTGCCGTGCATGATCATCAGCCAGTCGCGGCCCTCGTGGGCCGCGGTCTGGACGATCACGTACTCGCCGGTCAGGCGCGTGCCGTGGAACTGGATCTTGTACTCGCCGCGCCGGTCGCCGGTGCCCTGTTTCTCCGGCTTTTCAAGGAGCAGGTCGTACGTTCCCTCGTCCCAGATCGTCATCGAGCCCGCGCCGTATCCGTCGGGGATGACGCCGTGAAAGGTGAGGTACTCGATGGGGTGATCCTCGGTGTGCACCGCGAGCCGGCGCTTGCCCGGGGCGAGCGGCGGCCCCTGCGGCACCGCGAACGAGACGAGCACACCGCGCATCTCGAGCCGCACGTCCCAGTGCAGCCGCGTCGCGTGGTGGCGGTGCACGACGTATCGTGGCCGCTCCGGCGCGGGCTGGATCTTCCCCTTCGGCTCGGGGGTCCGTTGGAAGTCCCGCTTGCGTTGGTACTCGGTCAGACTCACGGCCTACGCATTGTCAAGGGAGGACAGCACCTATGTCGTCGTTCACCGACCTCGCGGACACCTTCCTCAAGGAGGAGTTCGCGGAGTCGCCCGTGCTCGCGAGCAGCCTCGGTCTCACGGAGTACGACGAGCGGCTCGATGACCTTTCCGCCGATGCCCACCGCAGGCACGACGAGCGCTCAGCCGCGTGGGCGAAGCGCTTCCAGGCGATCCCGGACGACACCCTGAGTCCGAGCGAGCGGATCGACCGGGACTTCGTGGGGTCCATCCTCCGCGGGCGCGAGCTCAACGCGCCGCAGCGCAGCTGGCAACGGCAGCCGGCCACCTACCTCAATCCGGGTCTGCAGGGCGTGTTCAGCCTGTTCCTCCACCGGCTGCGTCCGGAGAAGGACCTCGCCGACGCGGCTCGGGCCCGGCTCGCCGAGGTGCCGCGGGCGCTCCGCCAAGGGATGGACAACCTCGACTTCACCATCGTCCCCCGGATCTACGTCGATCGCGCCATCGGGCAGGCGAAGGCCGCAGCGAAATATGCACGGGAGCTCGTGCCGCAGGAAGTGAAGGATCCGGCGGCGCGGGAGCGGCTCGCGGCCACCGGCGCGGACGCGGGCGACGCGTTCGATGCCTTCGCCGAATTCC
>JANXXG010000094.1 GCA_025350745.1 Chloroflexota bacterium
CTCGTCGAGCTGCACGGCGGGCGGATCTGGGTGGAGAGTCAGGTCGGATCGGGGAGCACGTTCACCTTCGCACTTCCGCTGCAGGTGGAGCAGCCCGCGGCCTAGCGGGCGAGCTCCAGGAAGCGCGGCTTCACCTCGGTCATCGTGCGCTCGATCGTCTCGCGGTCGAATGGCGGGGACATCCCGAAAAGGAAGCCCTTCACCCCGAGTTTGTGATACCCAAGGAGCAGCTTCGCGATGTCCTCGGGCTTGCCGGCCACCGCAGGGCGGTTCGGTGCCTCGACCTTGTTCCGCGTCGCGACCTCGCGCATCCGCTTGTCGATGTCGTTGAGGTCGTCGCGCACCAGGAGCGACCCGCCGGCGGTCGGTGCGATCTCGTTGTAGTCGCGCCCCACGTCCAGGCAGTGCTTCTTCAGGACCTCGAGCTTGTGCTTGATGATGTCGGCCGTCCCGAAGCCGTGCCACCAGTCCGCGTAGCGGGCGGTGATCTTGAGGGTCACCTGCTCCCCGCCACCGCCCACGAGGATCGGGAGCCGCTTCTGGATCGGCCGCGTGCCGAGCGTGGCGTTCTCGAGCTGGTAGTACTTACCGCTGTACGTGACCGTCCCATCATCGAGAAGGCCGCGAATGATCCGGGTCGCCTCACGCAGCTTGGCGAGCCGGATCGGCGCCGTGTCGAAGTCGATGCCATACATCTTGTGCTCATGCTCGTTCCAGGCCGCACCGATGCCAAGCACCGCTCGTCCGTTGCTGATGCTGTCGAGGGTCGTCGCCATGTTCGCAAGGACCGCCGGGTGACGGTAGGTGTTGCCCGTGACGAGCATCCCGATCTTCACCTTTTTGGTGATCGCGGCGAACGCAGCGAGGATCTGCCATCCCTCGAGGTTCGGGCCGGTGACGTCGCCCATGAGCGGGACGAAGTGGTCCCAGGTCAGCAGGACATCCCAGCCGGCCTGCTCGGCGAGGAGCGCGGCGTCGCGCATCTCGTCCCAGGTCGTGTACTGCGGGTGGAGCTGAAGACCGAAGAACGTCATTGGTGACTCCGAGCGTATAGTGCGATTCCCGATGGCGCTCACGAAGGACCGCACCGACATCGCCCGCGTCCAGGCCGACACGAAGGCGCACGTCCTTGTGAACTGGTCGGCGCAGGGGAATATTTCGCCGCTCGTCATCACCGGCGCAGATGGCGTCTGGATCCACTCGGGCGACCGCCGGATCCTGGATTTCAGCTCCGAGCTCGTCAACTCCAACCTCGGGCACGGTCACCCCCGCGTGGTCCGGGCGATCCAGGAGCAGGCCGCGATCCTCAACTACGTCACGCCTGCCTTCACGACCGAGGCCCAGGCGACCCTCGCCCGAAAGCTGGCCGAGGTCACGCCGGGCGACCTCACCAAGACGGTCTTCACGACCGGCGGTACCGAGGCCAACGAGAACGCCATCAAGCTCGCGCGCCTCGCGACCGGCCGGCACAAGATCCTCACCCAGTGGCGGAGCTTCCACGGTCAGACGCAGGGCGCGATGACCCTCGGCGGCGACAATCGCCGCTGGGCCAACGAGCCGGGCATGACCGGCGTCGTGCACTTCCTCAACCCCGACCCCTACCGTTCGCTCTTCGGTGAGGACGCGCAGAAGGCGCTCGCGCATGTCGAAGAGGTCATCTGGTACGAGGGGCCGCAGTACATCGCGGCGATCATGCTCGAACCGATCGTCGGGACATCGGGTCTCCTCGTGCCGCCGGACGGGTTCCTCCAGGGGCTTCGTGCGCTGTGCGACAAGCACGGCATCCTGTTGATCTTCGATGAGGTCATGACCGGCTTCGGCCGGACGGGTAAGTGGTTCGCCGCCGAGCACTGGAAGGTGACTCCGGACATCATGACATTCGCGAAGGGCGTGACCTCGGGCTACGTGCCGCTCGGTGGCGCGATCGTGAACGAGCGCGTCGCGAAGCACTTCGACCAGAACATCTACTGGGGCGGGCTCACCTATAGCGGCCACGCCCTCGCGTGCGCCGCCGGTATCGCGACCCTCGAGACCTACGAGAGCGAAGGGCTAATCGACAACTCCGCCCGGATGGGGGAGCTCCTCGGCCGCGAGCTGAAGGCATTGGCCCAGAAGCATCCGTCCATCGGCGACGTCCGTGGCCGCGGCCTCTTCTGGGGCATCGAGCTGGTGAAGGACCGCACGACCAAAGAGATGCTCGAGCAGTGGAACGGTCCTTCGAGCGCGCTCGCGAACGCCCTCAAGGCCGCGCTCTTCAAGCGCGATGTGTATGTCTTCTGCCGCTGGAACATGCTCTTCGTCGCGCCGCCGCTCATCATCGACGAGGACGAGCTGCGCATCGGTATTCGCGCGATCGACGAGGTGCTCGCGATCGCCGACCGCTACGCCAGCACGGGCACGCTCGAATAGCCGGCGGCGCTCCGCGTCCCCATTGGGGCATCAACCTTCCGGCGCAGCACACCACCTGGCCCGAGCTGCGGGACACCGCGCTCCTCGTCGACCGCCTCGGATTCGACTCGCTGTTCACCTGGGATCACTTTGTGCCGCTCGACGGGGATCCGAAGGGCCCGATGTTCGAGGCCTGGGAGCTCCTCTCGGCCTGGGCGGCCATCACCGCAACGGTCCGGCTCGGCACGCTCGTCACCGGGAACACGTATCGCCACCCGGCCGTGCTCGCGAAGATGGTCGCCACGCTCGACCACGTCTCGGCCGGCCGGGCGATCCTCGGCCTCGGCGCCGCGTGGCACGAGGGCGAGCACGCAATGTACGGCATCCCGTTCCCGACGACGGGCGGTCGCCTCTCGAGGATGGACGAGGCTGCGCGGGTCCTGCGCCTCCTCCTGGATGAGCCGGTGTCGACGTTCCAGGGCAAGCACTACGCGCTGAAGGACGCGGTCGCCGAGCCCAAGCCCGTGCAGCGCCGGCTGCCGATCCTCATCGGTGGGGGTGGCGAGCAGAAGACCCTCCGCACGGTGGCGCGGTACGCCGATTACTGGCACGGCCACGGCACGCCCGAGGTCATCCGGCACAAGCTCGAGGTGCTCGCGTCGCACTGTGCCGAGATCGGGCGCGATGCAGCGGAGATCACGCCGCTCACGACGGTGCGGCCCGACGTCGTGCTGCGCGCGAAGAAGGCCGACGTCGAGGCGCATCTCGAGCGGGTCCGGATCCGCTCGCGGAACGCGGAGCCGGTGGCGATGAATTCGATCCACACCGTCGACGCCCTCGTCGATCGATGCGCCGAGCTGTGGGCCGCCGGAGCGCGCGGTTTCATCATGTATTTCAAGGCACCGTTCGATCACGAGACGATCGAGCGCATCGCGACCGAGGTCCGTCCGAAGCTCGAGCAGGCGATCGCATGATCACCGCCGTTCGCGCGGCCACCCTCATCGACGGGACCGGCGCCGAGCCCGTGCGCGGACGGTTCATCGTCATCGAGGATGGGGTCATCACGCAGATCGCGGCCGATCCGCCGAAGGGCGCGGAGGTGACCGACGTCGGTGACCTCGTGATCCTGCCGGGCCTCATCGACTGTCACGTCCATCTCGCGGTGAGCCAGGACACTATCCAGGAACGGCTGCTCACCCCTCTGAGCTTCAACACGGCGATGGCCCTGGTGGCCGCCCGGGCCACCCTCGAGGCGGGCTTCACGACCGTCCGCAATGTCGGCAGCAGCTATTACGACGA
>JANXXG010000131.1 GCA_025350745.1 Chloroflexota bacterium
CGCCGGAGCAGACGCTCTGGATCCGCGAGCGCGTCCGCGCGGGCGCGTTGGCTGCCGGCCGCGATCCGCGGACCGTCAAGATCCATCAGTACATCCGGGTCTGCGTCGACCCCGACGTCCGGGCGGCGCGCACTGCGCTCGCCAAGATGGTGCTCGCATATGCCATGGGCAAGCCCAGCGCCGATCTCACCAAGGGATACCGCGGCCACTTCACCCGGATGGGCTTCGACGCGGTGCTCACGCGGCTCGAATCGGAGCGGGATCGCGGCGCGAGCGAGGACGAGCTCGCGGCCGGCCTTCCCGATGCGCTGTTGGCGAAGGTCGGCTACTGGGGAGCGCCGGAGAACGCAGCGGCAGGGTTCGCGGCGCTCACGGCGGGCCTGGATACCGCGGTCGTCCGCGTGGTGGCCGCGACCACGAACGGCGTGGAGTGCGTGCGCCTCGCGATGCGAAGCTGCCTCCGGGCTAGCTGACCTTCACTAGGTCCACGACGAAGACGAGCGTCTCGCCGGGTTTGATGTCAGCTCCCGCACCCCGGTCGCCATAGCCGAGGCGCGCCGGGATCGTGAGACGGCGACGTCCGCCGACCTTCATGCCGGCGACGCCCTGGTCCCACCCCTTGATGACCCGGCCCTGCCCGAGCTGGAAGGAGAACGTGCCGCCGCGATCCCACGACGCATCGAACTGCTTCTGGGTCGACCAGCCGACGCCGACGTAATGGACGTCGACCGTCTTCCCGACCGTCGCTTCGGTGCCCGTGCCGACGACCAGATCCTCGATCGCGAGATCGGCGGGCGGAGGGCCCGCGGGGATCGTGACGTCGGGTTTGGCGGCGATGTGGCGATGCTAGCGTCAGTCGAGTGCCGGCGCCGCCCGTCTACTTCCACGAGGACCAGCACTTCCGTGGCTCGATGCTCTGGAGCATCAGCGCGATCCTGCTGGTGATCGGGATCGGCATCGTGGCGGGCCGGGCGGTCCGTGAACCGGTCGGCGCCGTCGCCGCGCTCGTGATCCTCGGAGCGGTCTTCCTGCTGTTCGCGCTCGCGCGTCTCGAGACCGAAGTCCGCGGGGACGCCGTGTACGTTCACTTCCATGGGATCTGGCCGACGCGCCGGATCCCGCTCGCCGACATCGTCGGGTACGAGGTGAAGCGCTACACGATGTGGGAATCGGGCGGCTGGGTGTGCATCTGACGATGTCCGGCATGGCCTACAACGTGAGCGGGAACGATGGGGTCATTTTCCGGATGCTGAACGGCCGCACGGTCCTGGTCGGGACCCAGCGGCCGCAGGAGCTCGCTGCGGCGATCGCGAAGGCGCTCCCGCCCGCGGCCTCGGGCTAGCCGCGCGGGGCGAGCCAGTCCTTGAACGCATCGAACCCGTACGGCCGTCCAAGGAACTCCTGCACGAGCTGAGCAGCCGGCTTCGTTCCACCCGGCGCCAGGACACGGTCCCGATACCGCTTCGCCAGCTCGAGGTCCATGAGTCCCTTGGTGAAGGCGCTGTGCATGTCCTTTGCGATCACGAGTGACCACATGTACGTGTAGTAGAGCGCGGTGTACCCCTCGAGGTGGCCGAACGACGCCTGCATCGCGGTGCCTTCGGGCATCACGATCGGTGAGAACTCGCGCGAGGCGTCGAAGACCACCTTCGTCGTATCGAGACCATGCGGATCGCGGTCGTGCAGCCGCAACGCGATGGCCGAGAGCATCAGCTGCCGCTGCACGTGCGTTCCGCGGCCGAAATCGCGGGCCTCGCGCAGCTTGTTCACGAGCACCTCGGGAATGACCGCTCCGGTCTCGACGTGCTTCGCGAACCGGCGCAGGACCTCATAGTCGTAGATCCACTCTTCGAGGAATTGCGACGGCGCCTCGATGAAGTCCCACTCGGTCGGCCGGCGAGCCCGGGCCCACTCGATGTCGCCGCTCACGATCCCGTGGACGAGGTGACCGAACTCGTGGAAGTACGTCACGACCTCCGAGTGCTGCATCAGGGCCGGCCCCTGCTGCCCGTTCGGGTCGGGGAAGTTGCAGACGAGGACGCCGTGCGGCTTCGATCGATCCTTGAAGCCGGGGACCAGGGTGAAGCAGGCCGCATGCTTGAACTTGCCGTCGCGCGGGTGCATGTCGAGCGAGATGTGCCCCATTGCGCGGCCGTCGACGCTCACGGCGAATGTCTCGACCGACGCGTGCCAGAGCGGCATCTCGACCTTGGTGAACGTGAGGCCGAACAGCTCGCTGGCCAGGTCGAGGATCGCCTGCCGGACGGCGCGGTATTCAAAGTACGGACGAAGCTCGCGGCCGTCGTAGCTGTACTTGCGGGCCTTGACCCGCTCGAGCAGGTAGGCGGTGTCCCAGGTGCCGATCACGTCCGCGCCCGGCCGCTCCGCGCGCTTTTCGGCCAGGAGGTCCGCGTACTCGGCGGCGGCGCTCTCGCGGCACGTCGCCAGCGCGCGATCGAGGAACGTCTGGATTGCCCCCGCCGACCCGGTCATCTTGTCTTCGGATGCGTACTCGGCCCAGCTCCTGTAGCCGAGGAGCGTCGCGAGCTCCGCGCGCTTCTCCAACATCACCTCGAGGAGCCTGATGTTCTGCGGGACCGCACGCAGGCCATTGACGACGGTGAGCTCCCGACGCGCGGCCTCGTCTTTCGCGTAGGTCATGAACGGGATGAGGTCCGGATAGTTCGTCGTGACGTGGACCTTTCCGGCGGCGTCAGCGGGGTGGGCGGCGACGTAATCCGCCGGCAGGCCCTCCAGCTGCGCCGGGTCGAGTGCCACCTCGGATACGTCATCGCGGATGTTCTTGGCGAACTCCTGCTCGACCTTGACCAGCTCCGCGCGGACCGTGCGAACGCGCTCCTGATCCGCGGCGGAAAGCTCGATGCCGGTCCGACGCATGTCGCGGCGCGCGAGCTCGACGACCCGGCGGGCGAGCGGATCCAGCGTCGCGCCGTCGATGCCCGAGAGCGCGTCGTACACCGGACGGTCCTGGCCGAGCCGTGTCCCGAACGCCGAGAGCTCCTGGATCGCCGTGTCGGCCGCGGCGCGGACGAGCGGGTCGGGATGCACTTCGGCCATGAGGCTGCACTCGCTCGCGACGTTGGCGAGCTCGATCCCGATCTCGTTGAACGGGACCAGCACGTTCGCCCTGGTGAACGGCGCCCGGACCCCACCGATGCCGGCCCGGGCCGCCTCCGCGCGCTCGAGACGGGCCCGCGCCCGGTCGAGGACGTCGCTCGCGGCGCTCTCCGTGGCTGTCGTCATGGGGTAATGCCGAGTTTAGGCCCGGATACCGCTGAACCGCGGCCGGCGGGGCCGAAGGTTGCTGGCGCAACTACCTCTGTGGTATGCTGACGGTCCGCGCGGCCTCGTCGCGCGTTGTGGTGCCGCCTCACTCACCCCATCTGGCGGCCGCCCACCGACCACTGCTGGACACTTTTTGGAGGTTCCCCACATGAAGACATCAGGACTCCCCTGCCGCGCCACGATGGACTGCGACGCGGTCTTCTCGCCGGCCGATGACAAGACCCTGAAGCTCCTGCTCGCCGCAGCTGCGGAGCGGGACGCGCACGAGATCGCGGTGCACGGCTACGCGCACCGGATCATCGACGTCGCGAAGCCTGACTTCGCCGCCGGCCCCCGCGGCCGTCGCAAGAAGGAAGTCGCCGCCTAGCTCGGCGGCCCATGAGCACGATCGAGTCGGTCAACCCGGCCACCGAGGCCGTTCTCGCGCGGTTCGACACGCACTCCAACGCCGACGTAGAGGCCGCGCTCGCGCAAGCGGACGCGGCCTTTCGGCGCTCACGCGAGATGGCGATCGCCGAGCGGGCCAAGCCGATGCGCGTCCTCGGGCAGCTCCTGCGCGACCGCCGGGAGCGCTACGCGGGCCTGGTCACCGCGGAGATGGGCAAGCCGATCTCCGAAGCGCTCGCGGAGATCGAGAAGTGCGCGTTGACCTGCGACTTCTACGCGGAGCACGCCGCGACGTTCCTTGCCGATGAGAACGTTGCGACGAACGCCCGCGAGAGCTTCGTCGCGTTCGAGCCGCTCGGTGTCATCCTCGCGGTCATGCCATGGAACTACCCCTTCTGGCAGGTCGTTCGGTTCCTGGCGCCCGCGCTCATGGCCGGAAACGCCGCGGTGCTCAAACACGCCTCGAACGTCCCGCAGTGCGCCATCGCGCTCGAGGAGGCCGTACGCGATGCGGGCTTCCCCGCGGGTTCCCTGCGGACGCTCCTTCTTTCCGGCGCCGCGGTCGAGCCGATCGTGGCCGACGAGCGGATCCGGGCCATCACCCTGACCGGCAGCACGGCCACCGGTTCGCGGCTCGCGGAGCTGGCCGGGCGGGCGGTCAAGAAGGCCGTCCTCGAGCTCGGCGGGTCCGACCCGTTCATCGTCCTGCGCGATGCGGACATCGTCGCGGCAGCCGCGACCGCCACGAAGGCTCGCTACCAGAACACCGGGCAGTCATGCATCGCTGCCAAGCGGTTCCTCGTTGAGGCCCCGGTGGTGGCGGAGTTCGAGCGGCGTTTCGCGGATGCGATCCGCGCGCTGCGCGTGGGCGATCCGCTCGACCCGGCAACGCAGGTCGGACCGATGGCCCGCGCGGACTTGCGCGACGCGCTCGACGCACAGGTCGCCGCGTCCGTCCGGATGGGCGCCCGGGTCGTCGTTGGCGGGAAGCCTCGTGCGGGCAAGGGCTGGTTCTACGAGCCGACGCTCCTCGCCGACGTCACCGCGGACATGCCCGTGCTGAAGGACGAGACCTTTGGGCCGGTCGCCGCACTTCTGTCGGTGCGCGACGCGGATGAGGCCGTGCGCGTCGCGAACAGCTCCCCGTACGGACTGGGTGCCGCTCTCTGGACGCGGGACGAGGCGACCGCGAAGGCGATCGCGCGGCGGATCGAGTCCGGGTCGGTGTTCATCAACGGCATGGTCGCTTCGGACCCGCGGCTTCCGTTCGGCGGGGTCAAGCGCAGCGGGTATGGCCGCGAGCTTTCCGGGTACGGGATCCGCGAGTTCGTGAACATCCAGACCATCTGGATAGGCCCGGCGACGAACGCACCACAGGTCGCGAACGCGGAGTAGGCCCGGGGC
>JANXXG010000158.1 GCA_025350745.1 Chloroflexota bacterium
CCCTCATTCCGGATGTGGCTCGCGTACAGGCCGTCGTGCTCGCGCACCACGGACGCGAGGGCAGCGATCTCGTCGGTCGTTCCGTAGGCGCTCGGCGGGTAGATCAGGCCGGTCGAAAGACCCATCGCGCCGTCCGTGAGCGCGCTTGCCAGGAGCGCCCGCATCGCGGCCAGCTCCCCGCCGGTCGGGGCGCGGTCGTCGGCCCCCATGACGCACATCCGGAGCGTGCCGTGTCCGACGAGCGAGCTGAAATTGATCGCGGCTCCGGAGCGGTCGACCGCCGCCGCGTACTCGCCGAACGAGGTCCAAGTGCGTTGCAGGTCGTAGCGCGCGAGATCGCGGTCGAGCTCCTCGGCGGCGAGGCCCATGACCGGCGCGGATGCGCCGCCGCAATTGCCGGCCACGACCAGCGTGACGCCCTGATGGACCGTGCTCTCGAGGGCCGAGTTGATGAGCACCGACTCATCGGAGTGGGAATGGATGTCGATGAATCCCGGGCTGACGACGCGATCTGCCGCGTCGATGATCCGTGCGCCCGACCCGGTCCCTGCGTCGCCGACCAAAACGATCCGCCCATCGCGCACCGCGACGTCGGCCCGCCTTCGGGGAGCGCCGGTGCCGTCGATGACGGTGCCGCCACGGATGAGGAGGTCGGTCACGACGAACGCGGACGCGCGGCGAAGGAGTCCTTCGCCTGTTTGAGCAGGTCGGGTCGGGCCAGCAGGTCGATCGCGGTGAACGCGAGCGCCTTTGCCGCGACGTGCATCGTCTCGAGGGCCCGTGGCGTGCGCGCGGCGGCCGCGAAGTCCCGTGAGTGCCAGGGGATCCGACCTTCGCTCACGGACAGGAACGGATGGATCGACGGGATGAGCGAGCTGATGTTCCCCATGTCGGTGGAGCCGGACGTCTCGCCGGCGCGCCGGGGACCCAGCTCACGACCCAGCGAGCGCGCGTTGGCAAGGAACGCCGCCGCCATCGGCTGATTCGTGGTGACCATGTCCATCGCCTCGCCCCATTCGTATCGCAGCTCAGCGCCCGTCGCGGTCGCGGCGCCCTCGAAGCACGCCAGGACCCGCCGGCGCACCTCGCCGAGGTAGCTCGGGTCCGCGGCCCGCACGATGATGCGGGCGGCGGCGCGCTCGGGAATGATGTTCGAGGCCTGCCCGCCGTCGGTGATCATCCCGTGGATCCGGGTGTCGCTCCGAACGAGCTGCCGCAGCGCGCTCATCGCGCCCCATCCGAGCATGAGGGCGTCGAGCGCGTTCACCCCGTCGTACGGCGACGCGGCCGCGTGCGCGGCTTTGCCCCGGAACTCGACGTCGAGGACCCGAAGCGCGACCATCAGCGGATCGAGCACGTCGGCATCGGCCGGATGGAACATCACCGCGGCATCCACGTCCTTGAAGACACCGGCGGCATGCAGCTTCACCTTCCCGGCACCGCCTTCCTCGGCGGGCGTTCCGATGAGCCGGATCGCGCCCTTGAGCTCGCGGCTGACCGCGGCCACACCGAGGTACGCGCCGACGGCGCTCGTCGCGATCAGGTTGTGCCCGCAGCCGTGGCCGATGCCCGGGAGCGCGTCGTACTCGCAGCAGATCGCGACGGTGGGGCCGGACCCGTTCTTCGTCTCGGATACGAACGCGGTCTCAAGACCACCGGCGCCGCGCGTCACCGGATACCCCTGTGATCCGACGAAGTCCGCGAGGGCCGCGCTGGCGAACCGCTCCTCGAACGCCGTCTCGGGCCGGTCATGGATCGCGAGCGCAAGATCGTCCAGGGCCCGTGCTGCGTCGTCGATGCGCGCGGCAGCGCGCTGCTTCAGTGCCTGCAGATCCATCGGTCCGGTGAGCCTAGCGGGACGCTCCGATCAGACGCGCCTGGCCGACAGGACGGCCTCGGCCACGACGAACGGCGCGATCACGAACACCGCGGTCAGCACGGTGAGCCCATCGAGCACGCGAAGCAGGGCCAGGAGCCCCATCGCGCTGCCGACCATTGCGCCGCGACGAAGTCCGCGCGCCGCTGCCGCCTCGCGTCGCTTCCCTCGCGTGGTGCCTCGCGCTCCGAGCCCGACGAGGATCGTGGCCGCCACGGCACCGAACGCGAGCGCCGCTCCCCCCACGACGAGCGCGACGCTCAGGGGGCCGTCGGGATCGCGGGTCGCGACCGTGAACGCAACGACGGCCGCGGCCACTGCGGCGATCGCGAGCAGGATCGCGCTCAGCGGTCGTCCCCGCGAGCCACGAACGGCAAGCGGCGCACCGAGCTTTGTTCTTCGCCGGTGAGCGGCAGGGTCTTCTGTTCGACACCCAGCGGACCCCCGAGCGGCCGCCCGACCGCCTCGATCGCATCCGCGGCCCGATCGAGGCCGCGCAGCGATTCGCTGTGCTTCTTCGCGGCATTCCGCAAGTGGTCGCCGAGGGTCTCGTACGCGTCGCGGAACTTCTCCAGCTCGAGGGCCGCGCGTCGCAGGTTCTCGTTCAGCTCGCGGGAACGCTCTTCCATGGCGAGGCCGCGCAGACCGAACGAGACCATCTGGAGGTACGCGACCAGCGTGTTCGGCGACGTCGGCAGGACCCGTCGCGCCGAGCAGTATTCGCGAAGCTCGGGCTCGACGATGACCGCCTCGTAGTACACGCCCTCCGCCGGGAAATATAGGAACGCGTAATCAATGGTCCCATCCAGCGGCGAGATGTACTTCGCCACCGCGTCAACGTGCCGCTTCACCTGCGAGATGAACGCCCGGCGGCGGCTCGCGCGCTCGGCGTCATCGGCAGCCGCGGCCATGAGATTGAACGACTCGATCGGGAACTTCGCGTCGATCGGCACGATCCGATCCGCGAACCGCACGATCGCATCGACCCGCGAGCCATCGCGGTACCCGTACTGGAGCTCGAACGCCCCGGCCGGGAGGTTGTCGGCGAGCAGCCGCTCGAGCATGAGCTCGCCGAAGCCGCCCCGGAGCTTGGGGGCCCGGAACAGGTCATGGAGCGATCCGACGTCCTTCGCGAGCTCGCCGATGCGAGCGCTCTGCTCGCCCAGGCTCGAGAGCTTCACTCCAAGGTCGGAAAGCGTCCGCTGTGTCGTCCCCGACTGCGTGAGCAGCTGCTGCTCGGTCGCGCCCAGCGAACGCTGCATCTCCGACCGCAGATCGACCAGGGCCTGGGTGTTCGCGGCCCGCAGCTCGCCGAGGGTCTGCTGCAGCAGCGCGGCGTCCGCCTGCATCCCCTGCTGGATGAGCGACAGCGGAGCGTCGCTCGCCGAACGGCGCAGCAGCAGCGCCCCGAGCACCGCGCCGAGCGCTGCGGCACCGAGGGCGACGGCGACGACTACCGAGATCTCCACCGGCGTGCTCCTTCTGCGCGTGTCCGATCCCGATTATGTGCTGCGGCTGATGATAGAACACGTGTTCGATTGCAACTAATATCGGTATCACGCGGTCTCCGTAGGCCGCGGAAGCCGGTTCGGATAGCGTCGCGCTGCCGATGAGGACCCTGACCCGAACGAAGACTCTTCTCTACTCCGCCGGGTCGGTCGGGGCCGGCGTGTTCTACGCGTTCAACAACTTCGTGCTCCCCCAGCTGCTGAAGTCGGCCGGTGCGAGCGACCTGTTGACCGGACTTCTCTCGAGCACCCGCAGCATCGAGGGCGCGATCATCCAGCCGACGATCGGCGCGCTCTCCGATCGCACCCGGACGCGGCTCGGACGCAGGAGGCCGTTCATCGTCATCGGGGTGCCGCTCTCGGCCGCGCTGTTCCTCTTCGCGGCGGCCCAGCATGAGGTCCTCGGGTTGACCCTCGCCATCGTCCTGTTCTCGGTCTTCTTCAACGCGGCAGCCGATCCGTACGTAGCGCTGCTTGCCGATATCACCACGCCCGACGAGCGAGGGGCGCTTCAGGGCGTCTCGACCGGCGTCCAGCTCGTCTCCCAGGTCACCTTTCTCGCGCTGATCGCGGCCGTCGTCACGACCGCGACGGTGCCCGAGTGGTCGTACTGGCTGGTCGCCGCGGTCATGGTGCTGACCTTCGGTCTCACCGTGATCGGCGTGCGCGAGCCGCTGATCGCCGAGGAGCCGGCGCCCGAGGCGCCGAGGCTTGGCCTGCGCGGGTACATCGCCGAGCTCGCCGGCCAACGGCAGGCGCTCCGGTACCTCGCGGCGATCTTCGTCTTCATGCTCGGCTTCAGCGCCATCCTCCCCTTCCTCACCCTGTTCATCACGGTGGATATCGGAGAGAGCGAGCGGATCGCCCTTGCCCTCGCCGCGGCAACGCTCTTGGTCACGGCCGCGGCCGCCGTCGCATCGGGCAGGCTCGCCGACCGGATCGGCGACAAGCCGGTCCTCGCGGCCGGGTGGACCCTCCTGGCCGTCGCCGCATTCGGCGGCCTCGTGATCCAGCACCTCCCGGAGACGATCGTGGTGGTCCTCATCGCCGGCATCGGGAACGGCGCAGCCACCGCTGCGGGCTGGCCGCTGCTGGCGTCGCTCATCCCGGCGGCGAGGACCGGCGTGTTCGCCGGGCTCAAGACCGCGGCCGAATCGAAGTCCGC
>JANXXG010000185.1 GCA_025350745.1 Chloroflexota bacterium
GATGTCGCGGGCCTGCGGGTCGCGGACGTCGGCACCGGCTCCGCGATCCTCGCGATCGCCGCGGCGAAACGCGGTGCGCGCGAGGTCGTCGGGCTCGACATCGACGAGGTCGCGATCCATGAGGCCAAGGAGAACGTGACCCGGAACGGCGTCGCGGTCGCGCTCGCCGTCGGAAGCGCCGCCGATCTCAAGGGGTCCTTCGACGTCGTGCTCGCGAACATCGTCGCTGCGGTGCTGCAGAAGATCGCGCCTGACCTCGCTGCGCATCTCGCGGCGGACGGCCGCCTTGTCGTCGCGGGGATCATCGCGACCGAGGAGGACGAGACGGTCGCTGCGTTCACCGCGCTGGGCCTACGCGTTCTCGAACGCGACCAGGAGGGCGACTGGGTCTCCCTCGAGCTGACCCGCTAGAACTGCGCTGATGCATCAGTTCTTCGTCGACGTCGCACCCGCACAACGTGCGGTCATCACGGGTGAGCAGGCGCGCCAGATCGCGACCGTGCTACGGCTCGAGCCGGGCGAGCGCATCACGCTCGTGGCCGATCGCACCGCACATGAGGTCGTCCTCGAATCGGTCACTGCGACCGAAGCGACCGGCCGCGTGATCAAACGGCGCCAGCTCGCGACCGAGCTCCGGTTCGACCTCACGCTCGGCCTGCCGCTGCTGAAGGGCGATCGGAGCGAGGAGATCGTCGAAGCCGTCAGCCAGCTCGGCGTGCGCCGCGTCGTGCCGTTCGTCTCGTCGCGCTCCGTCGCGAGGGAGCTCTCTCCGGCGAAGCTCGAGCGCTGGCAACGGATCGCGCGCGAGGCGGCCGAGACCGCGCATCGGGCGATCGTCCCGGAGATCGAGGCCCTCGCCACGTGGGAGGAGCTCCTCGACAGGCTGACCGGCCGCATCGTGGTGTGCTGGGAGGCCGAGGAGCACGCCTCCCTCGTGGAAGCCGCAGCCGGTGATGACATCTCACTCGTCATCGGGCCAGAGGGTGGACTCTCGCTCGAAGAGATCGGCGTCGCGCGCGAGCATCACGCCGTGATCGTGTCGCTGGGCCTCCGCACCCTCCGGGCCGAGACGGCCGCGATCGCCGCCGTCGCCGTCCTCGCCTCGCGCCGCGAGTAGCGGCGCCCGGGCCGTACCTAGATCCTGACGACCCCGCGCTCCTGCAGCTCGCTGCGATCGAAGAGCGCGCGGCTCACAAGGACACGCGCCGGCGCCGCGCCCGTCACGAGATCCGCGCCAAGGCCGGCCGTCACTCGCCGCACGAGGATCAGCGCCAGCAGCGCGACCCCTGCGACGACCGGGGGGGTCACGCCTTCCTGCTCCCAGATCACCGCCGGGAATACGCCGAAGGACAGCAGTGCTGCGAGGGGAAGCAGCCGGCTCGGCGCGGGACGGACCGCGAGCCGGAGCACCATCGCGGTGAGGACGGGCAGCAGCATGATCACGAACGCGACCGGATCAGCCGCGAGTGCGAGGCCCCAGCCGGTGGAGTTCGCCCGCCCACCGTCAAAGCGATGGAGGATCGGCCACATCTGGCCGCAGACCGCCGCCAGGCCGCACAACAATTGGACTTCCAAAGGAAGACCGAGCGCGCGCGCCGCGAGCACGGCCGCGAGGCCCTTGGCCGCATCGAGCAGCCCGCCCACGATGCCCTCGACCGGGCCGACGCTCTTCCAGAGGTTGGCCCCGCCCAGCTTCTGGGAGCCGACCGTGCGTAGGTCGACCCCCCGGAGCCGGGCCACCCAGTAGGGAAAGGACACCGACCCGACGAGATAGGAAACGGCGACCGCCAGCACCGCTAGGGGCGTCACGGCAGTAAAGATACGCGCATCTACCAGCGCGGGGCGCCTCGGCGCGATATGATGGGCCATGTCGGCGGCCCCTTGGGGCTCGCCGGCTTCGTCTTGTATGACCGAAGGCGGGGTGACCCTCTCAACAGCATGTCCGAAGTGATCATCGGCGATGGCGAGTCCTTCGAGGCCGCCCTCCGCCGTTTCAACAAGAAGATCCAACAGGCCGGGATCCTCGCGGAAGCCCGCAGGCGCGAGTACTACGAGCGCCCCGCGGCGCGACGCAAGCGCAAGGAAGCCAAGCGTCGCAAGCGCTGAGGTGCCGTCCTCGCCCGGACCTGTGAAAGAGCGACTCGATCGCGATGTCATCACCGCTGTGAAAGCGCGTGACGACGTCCGGCGTGACACGCTGCGCTTCGTCCTGGCCGCGATCCGCTCGGAGCAGGACGCCCGACGCGCCGCGGCGATCGACGAGCTGGTCAAGAAAGGCCTCGACGAGGCGGCGCGCGTCGCGCAGCTGGCCGAGCGCGCGCCGGACCGGCTGACCGATGAGCTTGTGATGGACGTGCTCAAGCGTCAGATCAAGATGCGGCGCGACTCGATCGAGGCGTTCGACAAGGGTGGCCGCACGGAGCTCGCGGCGAAGGAGAAGGCCCAGCTCGACATCATCGCGGGCTACCTTCCCGCGCAGCTCGATGAGTCCGCGGTGGAGGCCGCGGTCCGTCAGGCGATCATCGACACCGGCGCCGCCGGGCCGAAGGACATGGGCAAGGTCATGACCGCGGTGCGGACGGTCCTCGGAGATCGTGCCGAGGGCCGGGTGATCTCCGCCGTCGCCCAGCGCGTGCTGAAGGAGCGGGCGGGGGCGTAGTGGCGCAAGCGCAGCAGATCACCATCCTCATTCCGGATCCCGACGAGATGATGTTCGTCGCCGGCGACCACGAGACCAACATCGATCGCATCGAGCGCGAGTTCGGCGTGAAGATCGTCTCCCGAGGCGCGGAGCTCCGGATCAGCGGCGACCCCGCGTCGGTGGCGCGCGTCGGCGATCTCGTCGGCGCGATGCGCACGCTGTCCGGTCGCGACGACAACCTGCGGAAGCCGGCGCTCGAGCGGCTCATCGGTGAGGCGAAGGACGCGCCGGTCGCGACGCCGCAACAGCTCCGCGATCACATCGCCACCACCGTGACCGGCAAGCGCATCGTGCCGCAGTCGGAGAACCAGCGACGCTACGTCGAGGCGATCCGCCACCACGACCTCGTGTTCGCGACAGGCGTCGCGGGTACCGGGAAGTCCTATTTGGCGGTCGCTATGGGCGTTGCGGCCCTGCGCGAGCGCAAGGTCACCCGGCTCGTCCTCACGCGCCCGGCGGTGGAGGCGGGTGAGCGGCTCGGCTTCCTGCCCGGAGATCTCGAGCAGAAGATCGACCCGTACCTTCGCCCCCTCTATGACGCGCTCTTCGACCTCATGCCGCCCGAGCGATTTGCCCGCGCGCAGGAGCGCGGCGAGATCGAGGTCGCGCCGTTGGCGTTCATGAGGGGCAGAACGTTGGATAACGCATTCATCATTCTCGACGAGGCCCAGAACACCACGCCGGCGCAGATGAAGATGTTCCTGACCCGGCTCGGCTTCGGCTCGCAGGCCGTCGTCACCGGCGACGTCACCCAGATCGACCTGCCCGATCCGCGCTCCGGCCTGGTCATCGCGCGCGAGATCCTGCGCGACGTCGAGGGGCTGGCGTTCGTCGACTTCGAAGCAAAGGACGTCGTCCGGCACGAGCTCGTCGCCCGGATCATCCGCGCATACGATCGTCACGAGAGGTCGCCCGAATGATCCGGTTCGCCCCACGGCCCCGGTCGGTCGCAGACGTTCGCGCCCTCATCCAGGGCGATCCGCGCGTCCGGATGGTCGCGTTCATCGTCGCCACCGGGCTCCTCAGCGCGGTCGCCCTGCTGTTCTCACCGCCCGCGGTCGTCTCATACGGCCGGGCCGGCGTCGTCGCCGATCACGAGGTCCGGGCACCGAACTCGACGGTCTTTGCTTCCGAGAGCCTCACTCAGGCCGAGCGCGAGAAGGCCGCGACAGCGGTCCAGCGCGTGTTCGCGGCCGATCCCGCGGTCAGCGTGAGCGCGAGCACCAGGCTTGCCGCGGGTCTCGGATCGATCGCTCGGGTGCGCCAGGACGCGACGCTGCCGCGTGAGCAGCGCCTCGCGACGCTCGCGAGGCTCGGCGATGTCGCGTTCACGCCCGCGCTCGCGGCCGATGCCCTCGACATGACCGCCGCGGAATTCGATCAGCTGAGCAAGGAGATCGACGCATCGCTCAAGACCCTCTATGGCCAGGGCATCCGGCCTGAGCAGCTCGCCACCGCGGCCGCTGACACGGCCAAGGCCGTCCCGCAGGTGTGGACCGACCGTCAGAAGCGCGTGGGTGCCGAGCTGCTCAAGCAGAACCTGCAGCCGAATCTGATCTTCGATGCCCTCGCGACCGCCGCCGCACAGCAGGCGGCGCGCAACAACGTGTCGCCGGTCCAGGTCCGGGTCACCAGCGGCGAGGTCGTCGTGCGCGAAGGCCAGGTCGTGACCGAAGGGGACCTCGAGAAGCTCCGGGCCCTCGGCCTGGTCAACCCGGGCATCGACTGGAAGAGCGCGATCGGTCTGCTCAGCTGGGCGCTGTTGATCGCCGGCGTCGTGGCACTGTTCGTCGAGCGCTACGCACAGGAGGCCTGGACCGACGATCGCAAGCTCATGGTCGTCGCCCTCTCGCTCGTCGTCATCACCGCCGCCGGGCGCGCGCTCATTCCGGGCCACACCGTCGCCGTCTACTTCGTCCCGTTCGCCGCGGTCGCCATGATGCTGACCGTTCTCGTCGGCGGACGGACCGCGCTCGCAACGCAGATCGGAGGGGCGCTCCACGTCGGGATCATGTCGGGGCAGGTCGAGCTCGTCGCATACGTGCTCGTGCCTGCACTCCTCGGGATGGCGGCCGTTCGGCGCGCGACGACGGCGCGTGAGTTCGTCGCTGCGGCGCTGTATGTCGCGCTCGGTGATCTGGGCGTCATCGGGACGTTCCTGCTCGTCGGGCGATCGGCCGATACTCTCGGCGCG
The DNA here is from genome assembly GCA_025350745.1 of Chloroflexota bacterium. Classification (GTDB taxonomy): domain Bacteria; phylum Chloroflexota; class Limnocylindria; order P2-11E; family P2-11E; genus UBA4735. The sequence continues at coordinate 4,896 of JANXXG010000185.1, forward strand.
CTGCAGCTCGCGGCCGCCGCGCTCATCAGTGGTGTCGCGTCCGGGGTCCTCGCGTTCGGCGCGATCGTGATGCTGGGACACCTCTTCCGCATCACGACGGTCTTCGAGCTGCGCGAGCTGGCCGATCCGAACCATCCGCTGCTCCGCCAGCTGCTGCTCCGCACGCCCGGCACGTATCACCACTCGCTGCTGGTCGCGAACCTCGCGGAGCGTGCGGCCGAGGTCATCGGCGCGGATCCGCTGGTCGCTCGTGTCGGCGCCTACTACCACGACATCGGCAAGATGCGGAATCCGCTCGCGTTCATCGAGAATCAGACGGGCTCCAACCCCCACGATGACCTTGACCCGGCGGTATCGGCGAGCATCGTGTCGGCGCACGTCAGAGACGGCCTCGCCCTCGCGGACCGGTATCGCCTGCCACCGCAGATCCGGGAGATCATCCCCGGCCACCACGGCACGAGCCTCATCCGCTACTTCCACAGCCTCGCCCAGCAGCGCGGCATGGCCATCGACGAGGCCGCCTTCCGCCACCCCGGCCCGAAGCCGCGGAGCAAGGAGGCCGGGATCGTCATGCTCGCGGATGGGACCGAGGCGGCCGTCCGCTCGCTCGAGGAGAAGACCGCCGAGCGCATCGGCGAGATGGTGGAACGGATCGTGAGCGAGAAGGTCGCGGACGGCCAGCTCGACGACTGTGATCTCACGCTCCGTGATGTGCAGCGCGTGAAGGACGCGTTCCGGGAGCTCCTCGCGGGCGTGTATCACGAGCGGATCCCGTACCCCGAGGATCGCATCGCTCGCGTGCCGCCGGCGGCGACCCCGCCGCCTCTCGCGTCCGGCCGCTGAGACTCTCGATCCGCGGCGAGGCTGCGTGCGACCTCGCTCCGGTCCGTCGTGCGGTCCGTTCGGCGGTCAGGCAGTTCGCGCTCCCGGCGGACGCCCGCGTCACGGTCGCGTTCATCGAGGACGACCAGATGCGCATCCTCAATGCGCGATACCGGAAGAAGGACCGGACCACCGATGTGCTCTCGTTCGGCCAGGCGCTCGGTCGCGCCAAAGGTGAACGCGCGGTAAAAAAGCTGCGTCGCGACGAGGACGGTTCGCTCGATGTCGGCGACATCCTGATCAGCGTGGCGCAGGCGTCGCGGCAGGCGAAGCGCCGCAGGCACGCTCTGGTGCGGGAGATCTCGTTCCTTGCCGCCCACGGGGCCCTTCACCTGCTCGGCTTCGAGGACGAGACCCCCGCCGGATACCGGGAGATGGTCCGCCTGGGGACTGCCGCGACCGTGGAGGCACTGGCAGAATCCCCCCGGTGACGAACAAGCAGCCGCTCCGTTACATGGCTGTGGTCCGACCCCTCGCCATCGCGCTCGCCGGCTGCGTGCTGGTCGTCACGGTGCTCGCCGGTGCGCCCGGGGCAGGCTCGACGAACGACCTCATCCTCCAGGTCGATGGGCTCGTCAAAGGGTTCCCGGGCGACTCCGGCATCTTCATTGCGGACCCGTTCGCAGCGCAGCCGCTGTACAGCCACGACGCCGATGTCGTCTTCATCACCGCATCGCTCTACAAGCTGGGCATCCTCGCGCACGTCGAGAGCCTCGTGGATCAGGGCAAGCTCAAGTACACCGACACGATCGAGATCCAGCCAGAAGATATCACCGAGGACGGCTCCTACGAGGTGGCCGGCACGGTCCTCACCGTGGACCAAGGGCTCGAAGCGATGATCACCGTCTCGGACAATGGCACGGCCCTCGCCTTCTGGAACACGATGGGGCCCGCGAACATCAACGCGACGCTCCAGAAGCTTGGCCTCACCGATTTCCACATCGCGTTCAACGACCGCGATGACAACACCGCCAGCCCCAGGGTCATCGGCCAGTACTTCACGCTCCTCGCGCAGAAGAAGCTCGTCTCGGCAGCGGCGTCCGATCGCATGCTTGCGCGCCTGGAGCGGCAGCAGATCAATGACCGGCTCCCGTCGCAGCTGCCACCGGCGACCGTGGTCGCCCACAAGACCGGCAATCTCGGGTTCGTGACCCACGACGCGGGGATCATCTTCACCGCATCCGGGCCTCGGGTCGTGGTGGGCATGACCGCGAATACCGACCCGGAGGAGGCCGTGCACTTTCTGGCCGGTCTTGGGGCGCTCGTGTACTCGGCGGTGCTCGAGCCGCCGGCCACGGCCCGGTACCGGCTGCCGACGACAACTCCGTCGTTCGACACCGGCAGCGCGCAGACCGTATCCATCGTCGTGACGAACGCCGGCACCAAGCCGTGGTCCGCGACCGGTCCTGCGAGCATCGGTCTCATCTGGCAGATCACCGACGGACAGAAGAAGGTCGTCGGCGCATCGAGCGCGCCGGTCGCCCTCCCCGCGCTCGGTGTCGCGGCGAGCGGACCTGCCAGCCTTCCGATCACGGTGCCGGTGGCCGCAGGCGACTACACCATGACCGTGGGCCTCGTGGATGCGACCGGCCGGCCCCTCGCACCGCTCGGCGCGGCGACCGGCGCATTCATCTTCCATGCCCACGTCCCGTACCTCGTCAACCTCACGGCGCGCGTGCCGCTGCTCCTCCACCGGAGCGAGGCGTCGCTGCTGATCGTCCAGTACTCGAACCTGCCTGCTGCGGGCACCGAATCGCACACGTACACGCTGTTCTGGCGCGCCATCGACCCTGCGACGAGCAAGAGCGTCGCCTCCGGCGCGTCACCGCTCGGCGTCAGCCTCGGGCCAGGGAGCGGGACGTTCTTCTCCGCGATCGTCGCCCCCGCGCTGCGGGGTACGTACAAGCTGGCTGTCGAGATCCGCGAGGCCGGCCGCTCCGTCAGCGACGTGCAGACGACCACGGTCGAGATCGCCGGCCCGCGCTCGTATCCGGATGATCGCGACTCGGCCGTGCAGCCCGCGCCGCGCGGGACGCCGCCACCGTCGGTATCGCCGCGGCCGAGCGGAGCAACGGCACCCGGACGGCCGTCACCAAGCGGGACGCCCCGTGGCCGCACCCCGTCGCCCGCGCCGACCCGCTAGCGGCGGGTCAGCGCCAGCGGCTCAGGATGTTCTCGCGCCGGAACGCGAGCCGGGCAAGGAAGAACACGAGCGCGTCGCACACGAGCAGGAAGAGCGCGGTGCCGATGAACGACGAGCTGCTGAGCACGACCCGTCCGGTCACCTGCAGGATGCCGATGCCGACGACAGGCACGACGACGAGGCCGCCGATCTGCTGCGCGACGCGCACATCGTTCACCCGCGTCGAGATGAGGATCCCAAGGTTCACCGACAGGAGCGTGAGCAAGGGGACCATGATGATGATGGCGAGGATCCAGCGCGGCGCCGTCACCGCGCGCACCGCCGCCGCGCTCCCGAGAAAGCTCACCGACACCAGGTAGATGCCGTACGCCAGCCACGTGACGAGCACCGCCGGGATGGCCGACGCGAGGCTCTTCGCGAGCAACAGCTCGCCGACCCGGACCGGCGCCGCGAGGAGCGGCTCGAGGGTCCGGGCGGACTTTTCGCCGATCACCGAGTAGATCGCGATGGTCAGTGGGACCACCGTCGGGATGAGCATGAACAGGATCAGGAAGTACGTGGCGATGAGGCCCTGGACCGCCTCCTTGGGATCGAGACCGACGACCGCCGGCGACGCGGCGTACAGCGCGGCGACGTCCCGCTCGCTCGGCGGGAAGATCGCCGCCGTCGCGACCGCGCCGATGCCCGCCGCGAGGATGACGATCGGAGGCAGGACGGTCATCCCGACCAGTAGCCGGTTGCCGAGGGTCTCCTTCCATTCGCGGACGCAGACGGCGCGAACGATCGTCCACCGGTCGGCGGTGGTCGCGAGCGTCGTCATGGCTCGCCCTCGACGACGCGCAGGTAGACATCTTCCAGCGAGGCCTTGCGCTCGGTGACATACGCGATCTCGGCGCCGGCGCCGACGAGCGCGCGCACGACGTTCGGGTTCACGCCGAGCGGATCCGCGCTCGCGACGATGATCGAGCCGTTCTCCAGGTGCGCAGCGTCGACCCCGCGGACAGCCTGCACCCGTTGCAGGTGGTCCGCGCTGGGTCCGGGCACCACCCGGAACTCCGTCGTGTGGCCATACAGCTCCGCTCGGAGCTTCGCGGGCGTATCGATCCGGATGATCGACCGGCGGAAGAAGGCGATCCGGTCGCACAGGCGGTCCGCCTCGTCGAGGTTGTGGGTGCACAGGAACACCGTGCGACCCTCGCCGCGGATCTGCGCGATGAACTCTCGGACGGTGCGCGCCGCGTCAGGGTCAAGACCGGTCGTCGGCTCGTCGAGGAACACGATCCGCGGCTCGTGGATCGCGGCTCGGGCGATGGCCATCTTCTGCTTCATC
>JANXXG010000195.1 GCA_025350745.1 Chloroflexota bacterium
GGCGGGGATTCTTCACGACCTTGATCTCGTGACAGCTGGCGCACTCGAATCGAAGCCGCTCGGGGGTCGGGGGAAGCGTGGTCCAGGAGTGGCGGTGCTGATCGAGGGTGCGACAGATCGCGCATTCGAAGCGGCGATCGATAGGCCCGCTGGTGATGCCTGGGATCGCGATGAGGCCGTCGTACTTGCTCTTCGCCTTGTCACCTCCGACAAGGACGCGAGCACACACTTGCCGTCGGCTCGGGGGCAACCGCCCGCCGGGAGCCGCGTGCCGTGTCCTGAATTGATCGCGATGACCGGGGCGTGGGTCCCGAATGGTGCCTCGGTCACGACCATCATACCGCGGTCTGATGCCGATCGCAATCTATTGCGGATGCGGTCCTTGATCGTTCGCGAGCGCGCCGACCAGTCGTCGCGCTGTCTCCAGCAGGCCGCGCAGCTCGACGGCGGTCGGCAACAGCTCGTACGGGTGGTGATGGCAGACCCGACTGAGGCTGTTCCACGCGAGCGACGCGCTCTCGGCGATCTCGCGATCGCGCACGTAGTCCGGGAGACACAGCAGCTGCGCGTGCGTGGTGCACCACTCGACGCCGGGTGCGCGCACGAGCCAGAACTCGAGCATCGCGGTCTCGATCGCCTGACGTGCGAGCAGCGCGGCCGCCCTGGGCCACACTCCGGCAGAGGACGCCCGCGGCTCATTGAGGATGCGGTCGGCACTCTGGAGCAGCTCGACGGAGATCACTTGAGCTCCCGCAGACCCTTCGCGAGGTCGGCGACCGCGCGGATGAGATCCATCGCGTCACCGGTGTAGCCAACATGCGCGCCGCGGTTGCAGGTCTTGAACGCGGTCGCCGCGGACTCCCCGAACGACTTATTGATCCGGGCGAGCACGTCGCCGCCCCGCTCGGCGTCGTCGAACAGCGCGAGCGCCGCGAGGGTCGTGAGCTTTTGATCGGCGAGGGCGTCATCGACATCGGAGTGCTTGTCGCCGCGGCCGAGGCGCCGCCGGCGCACGACCTCCATGCACGCCGCTTCGATCGCGGCCCGGCAGAACCCGGGGACGACACGCTCGGCGACCTTACGCGGCAGATCCTTCGTGAGGGCGAGCGCTCGAGCGTCGGCAAGGTTCCGTGCCACGGGATCGAGCTCCTGACGAAGCTCGACGACGGAGTGTTCCCGGCGCGTGACGCCGATCACCGTCGCGTCGATGTTCAGACGCCGGACCGCCTCCGGCAGCCGATCGTCGTGCGTAAGCACGACCACCTGCCGGGTCTCCGCCGCGCTCGCGAGGACCCGCGCAAGTCCTTCGACCCGGGCCGGATCCATCGACTGAACCGGATCGTCGATCACCACGAAACGGAACGGGCTCTCCGGTAGCGTTGCGCGCGGCAGGAACAGGCTGAGCGCGATCGAGGTGAGCTCGCCCTGGCTCATGACGCTGAGCGCATCGGTCTCGACGCCGTCGACGTCCACCGTGAGGACCGGGTGCCGCGTCGGTCCGGAGCCCGCGAGCGCGACCACCTCGAGGTCGACGTTGCTCTGCTGGCGAAGGATCTGCCAGAGCCGCTTCGCTTCGTCGGCCACGGGCTGGAACCGCTGACTCCGGATGTCGTCGGCGGCGACCTTCAGCCACTTCTCGGCTCCCTTGATCCGGGTGAGGGCCGTCTGGGCCTGCTCGGCCTCGCGCGCCGTCGCGACCCACGGCGCGATCAGGCTGACTGCGCGGCGCCAGGGGGCCTCGCGCCGCTCCAGCTCTGCGACCGCTTCCGCGCGGGCCTCGTGCAGGATCAGCTGGAGGGTGTCGATCGCCGGGACAAGCGTCGTCGCGAGCACGTCGAGCGAATTGAGATCGAGCGCGGCGACATCTTTCCATGCCGCCGTGATCGCGTCGGCGGACCCGAGCACGCCGCGAAGCGCCGGAACGAACGCCGGCATCGGCTGCGCGAGTCCACGGGCTGCGGCCTTGACCGCCGCGGTGACCTTCGCGGCATCCGCGGCGACCTTCGCCTCGCGCTCGAGACGCGTGATCGTCGCCGTTGTCTGGGTCCGCCACTTCGCGTCCAGCGTTCCCGTCCCGCAGACCGGGCAGGTCTTCGGCTTGTGGTGGCTGTGGAACTCGAGTGCCTGCGTCAGCAGC
>JANXXG010000220.1 GCA_025350745.1 Chloroflexota bacterium
GAATTCGACGCGTCGCTCGTCGTCGCGGGGTTCCTCGGGTCGTCTCTCCTGTTCACGGCGTTCCTGCTGCGACCGGTCGGCGGCTACCTCATCGCCCGCGAGCGTTCGAGCACCATCACGGTCATGCGCGCCGCGCAGGTCGCCAACCTCGCTGGCCTCGCCTGCCTCGCGCTGCCGGGCCGCCCGCTGGCGGTCGCGATCGCGGGTGCGATCCTCGTCGGCGTCGGCGTCTCGATCCCCTACGCCGCGGTCTTCAATACCGCAGCTGCCTCACTGCCGCGGGCGCCCGGCGCGGCGCAGTCGCTCACCGCGACCGGCGGCACGGTCGGGGCCGTGCTCGGTGCGCCGGCGATGGGCCTCGCGATCGAGCGATTCGGATTCAGCGCCGCGTGGGCGGTCATCGCGCTCGTGCCGCTCGTCGCCCTTGCCGGGACGTTCTTCATGCAGGGCGAAGAGGAGCTCCACCGCCGCGGCTCGGACTAGCGGATGTCGTCCTGTTCGGCGATGAACACCCACGGCAACCCGAAGCGCTGCTCGAGCTGCGAGGCGAGCCCCTTCACGCCGAGCGTCTCGGTGGCCCAGTGCGAACCGAAGATGAGGTTCACGCCGCGCTCGCGCGCGTAGAGCTTCGTGTACATGCTCCCCTCGCCGGTCACGTACGTATCGGCGCCCGCCTGGCGCGCGGCCTCCACCATGGTGGTATTGCCCGCGCCGCCGGTCGCGATCGCGACGCGCCGGCAGGTCGGCGCGTTCTCCCATGCCTCGATCGGCTCGCCAAGGACGTCGCGCATCCGCTCGCAGAGCTGCGCGAAGGTGCGATCGTGGCGCCCGACCACGCCGGCCATGCCTCCGTGATACGGCAGGAAGCGCTCGTTGACGGTCACGCCGAGGGCCGTCGCGAGGAGGTCCGGATTCCCGATGCCGGCGGCCCCATCAAGCGCCGAGTGCGCACCATAGAGCGAGATCCCGTTGTCCTTGAGACGATCGAGCTTCTGCGGCGCGAGCTCGAGGTCGATCTCGGGCCAGCTCCGGTGGTGGACGATGAGCAGATCGGCGTCGGCGAACTTCGCCCGCGTGATCGCGTGGAAGGAGGTATTCACCGCTGCCGCCACGCGGCTCACCGTCTCCGACGCGCGCAAGACGAGGCCATTCGATGCCACCTCGTCGAACTTCTGCACCTCGAGCTTCGCGTCGAGGAACGCGACCACCTTGTCGAGCGGCACGCTCACTTCACGCGCTCCGCGATGATGCGGTCGAGGACCGCGTTGTTCGCCCGCCCGCCCATCTTCTTCATCACCGGACCGATGAGGCCTCCGATCGCTCGCTGGTTGCCGGCTCGGATGTCGGCCACCAGCTTTGGATTGGCGGCGATGACCTCATCGACCGCCGCGGCGATGGCCGCTTCATCCGACACCACAGCGAGCCCTTTCTCAACGACGATCAGGTCCGCATTCCTGCCGGTCGCGAGCATGTCGGCGAACACGATCTTCGCCGCCGTCATGTTGATCGTCCCCGCTGCGACGAGCCGCACGAGCACAGCGAGCTGCTCGGGGACCAGCTTGATCGTCTGGAGCGTCGCGTTCGACGCTTTCAGATGACCGAGGAGCTCGCTCGTGACCCAGTTCGCCACGCGCTTCGCCTCGCCCGGCGCCGCCTGCACCGCCGTCTCGAACCAGTCCGCGAGCGCCCGGTCGGAGACCAGGACCCGCGCGTCGTAGTCCGACAGGCCGTACTGGGCCACGAACCGAGCGCGGCGGTCGCTGGGCATCTCCGGCAGCGCGGCGCGGACGCGCTCGACCATCGCCCGGTCCGGCGCGAGCGCGACGAGATCGGGCTCGGGGAAGTAGCGGTAGTCGTCGACCTCCTCCTTGGTCCGCTGCACGTACGTACGGTGCTGGTCCGGGCTCCAGCCCACGGTGATCTTTCCCTTTCGGGTGCGGAGCTCACCGCCGCTCTCCCACTCGTCCCAGAGCCGTGCGGACTCGTATGCGACGGCCTCCTCGAGAGCCCGGAAGCTGTTGAGGTTCTTGATCTCGGAGAGCGGCGGCCAGCAGGTGGTCCCGTTCTCCTCGAACCGGATCGAGATGTTGACGTCGAACCGCGCGCCGCCCTCCTCGAGCTTGAAATGGGCGACGCCGGCGTACACGAGCCGTTCACGAAGGGCTTCGAGGTACGCGAGGGACTCCGACGCGGACCGCAGGTCCGGCTCCGTCACGATCTCGAGCAGCGGCACGCCGGACCGGTTGAAGTCGATGAGCGTCGCGCCGCCGGCATGCAGCAGGCTGCCGGTGTCCTCCTCCAGGTGGGCGCGGCGGATGCGGACCCGTCGGACGGTCCCGTCGTCACCCTGGATCTCGAGGAACCCGTTCACCGAGAGGGGCAGGTCGAATTGTGAGATCTGGTAGCCCTTCGGGAGGTCGGGATACATGTAGTTCTTGCGGTCGAACTTCGTGTGTTCCGGAGTCTCGCAATGCAGCGCGATCCCAGCGGCGATGGAGAGCTCGATGGCCCTCCGGTTCGGATAGGGCAGCGCGCCGGGCAAGCCGAGACAGACCTCGCAGGTGAGCGTGTTGGGCGGGGCGCCGAACCACGTGGCCGAGCAGCCGCAAAACATCTTGGAGCGCGTGTCGAGCTCGACGTGGCACTCGATCCCGATGATCGTCTCGTAGCGCATGGCGACGGTCACCGGAAGGTCGGATCGGAGGGCGCGGGGACGACCTGGGTACCGTTGATCACGCGGCTCGTGTTCACGACCACTTTCGCGCCTTCCACCGAGACAAGATAGCGGTCAAAGGACAGCGGCGGCCCGCCCGCCGCATCCCGCACCGACACACCGAGGTCACCGCCGGGTGGGAGCAGCGGGATCGCGGACGAAAGGATCGCTAGGAACTCGCCCTTCCGGTACTGGAACAGATAGAACGCGTGACCTTCGTCGACGAGCGGAGGTCCGTATCGTTTGCCCGATCCACCGACCGGGGGCGCATCACTCATCGCGAGGACCACGCGCCCACCGATGACGTTCGCGGGCGGCGCGCTCGCGGTCGAGCTCGCGACGCC
>JANXXG010000267.1 GCA_025350745.1 Chloroflexota bacterium
CGCTCGCGGCGGCATTCCGGTGATCGAGCTCCTCGCGCTCGCGCGCTCGCCGCGGCGCGGCGCGGCGGCGATCCTTGCCGACGGGCAGCTTCCCATCGCGGTGGCGCTCGTCCTCGCGGCCACTGCGGTCGCCGCCGCCAACGCGGCGCGGTTCGCGGCAGATGTCCCGGTGGCCAGCATCCTCTATGGCGATACGCGCAGCCCCGCGATCGTCGCGCTCATTGACGCGCTCGGCCGCGATCGCGCGGCGGTCATCGGCTATCTCATCGAGCAGGCGTGGACCGCGCTCATCGTCGTGACCGCATTCAGCCCGCTGTTCGTCTGGCTCCTTGGATCGACCGCAGTGCACGCCGCCGCACGGATCGACGGCGCTCGCCGACCGCTCCGTCCGATGCTCATCTTTTTCGGCTATGCGACCGCACTCACGAGGATCCCGGCCGATGGTGCCGCCGCGCTGCTCGGCAGCGGCCAGAGCGCCGGCGCGCCACTCGCACAGCTCATTGGTACGGTCTGTCTGGCGTGGCTCGCGGTCATGGTCTGGCGCGCGATCGAGCGCCACTACGCGCTCCCGCCCGGGCGCGCCGCGATCGTGTTCCTCATCGCGGTCGTGCTGTTCTACCTCGTGCCGCTCGCGTTGATCCTCACCGCCGGGATCGCGATCCTCATCGCCGCGATCGCCCTGGACTACGTGCCGGGGCTTTAGTCGGGCCCTAGCCTTCGTCCGAGCTGACGGCCGCGACGAGGGCGAGATCGCCGGCCCGGACCGACTTCGGATCGAACTTGCGAACGCTTGCCGCCATCTTCCCGAGGGCCTCGGCCATCGACATCGGCGGCGGCGCGCCTCGCTTCTGCGGGATCCAGCGCACCGGATTGCAACGCGCGACGACGACCGCGCGGAGGTACGGGCTCTTGAAGCCCATCTCCTGCAGCGTCTTCACGTGCGCGGCGACGCGGTCATCGATGTCGAGCAGCCGCCGGCCCCACTGGTCGCGCTGACGCAGCGCCGCGGGCAGCGTGCCATCGAGGAACACATCGATCCGGCGCAGCATGGACTGATACGAGGAGCCGGCGAACCGGCCGCGCTCCTCGTAGGCCGTGCCCAGCGTCAGGAAGTGCGCCGCTTCGAAGGCGACGGCATGATCCTTCTCCTTCGAGCGCGGCTGCTCCTTCGCGAGCGAGCGGGCCATCCGGATGACCTCCATGCTGCGGTCGCGCAGGTTGTGGGCCTTCTCCGTGTTCAGCGGCAGGATCCGGTACGCGATCTGTGGATCCGCGACGACGAGCGCGGTCACGCTTCGCAGTCCGAGCTTCTTCGCCGCAGCGAGCCGATGACGGCCATTCGGTGAGGTGAAGCCATCCGTGCCCGCGACCGCGATCACCGGATCGAGGAACACGCCCACGGCGCCGATCGCATCGGAGAGGCGGTCGGCGTGGACCTTCGAGAGATCGCGCTGGAATTCCGTGGCCTCGATCGAGCGAAGCGGCAGGCTGGCGAGGAGCAGCGGCGACCCGCCATACGGATCCCGGTATGCGGCGAGCGCGGCCCCGCCGGCCTTGGTCACCGACTTCACGAGCGCGGCCACCCGCTCGTCCCCGAGGTCGATGGCGCTCTCGAGCGCCTCAGGACCGCGTGGCGCAGCGGGGCCCCGCTTCTTTGTCGTGCGCTTGACGGTCTTGTTCTTCGCAGCGGCTCCGCCCCTGCCACCCCGGGTCGCGGTCGCTGTCTTCTTGGCGGGCATGCGCGGAACGATACGTCGCTAGAGTCGGTGTGTGCCCGCAGCCTGGTCGCCGACGAAGCGCTACCTGGATCGCAGCCGCCTCAAGCGGTTCGCGACGGCCAACGGCATCACCGACTACGAGGCGCTCCTGACCTGGGCGACCGACGACCTTGAGCGTTTCTGGCGCGCGGTCGATGACGATCTCGGCCTCGTGTGGACCACGCCGTACACGCGGGCGATGGACTCCTCGAAGGGCATCCCGTGGACGACCTGGTGGACGGATGGGCGCATGAATTACGTCGACACTGCGCTCCGGACCGATCGCGATCAGCAGCGGGCCGCCCTGGTCGCCGAGCACGAGGACGGCACGGTCGAGCGGCGCACGTACGGCGAGCTGCGCGCAGATGTTGCGCGGTTCGCCGCGGGACTCCGGACCGTCGGTGTGAAGCAGGGGGACCGCGTCGGCATCTTCCTGCCGATGGGCGTCGAGTGCGTCGTCGCGGTCCTCGCTGTCGGCGCGATCGGCGGCGTGTACATCCCGATCTTCTCCGGCTACGGCGCCGAGGCGATCGCCGGGCGGCTGCGCGATTGCGACGCCTCGGTCCTCATCTGTGCCGATGGCTTCCACCGCCGCGGTTCGGTCGTCCCGATGAAGGAGACGGCCGATGCTGCCGTCGATGGGGCCCCGACGGTGACGACCGTCATCGTCGCCGAGCGTCTCGGCCGCGAATATCCGAAACGCGATCGCGACGTGGCATGGGCCGAGGTCGTCCGTCGCGGCGATCTCCCGCTCGCGTCATGGCACGACACCTCCGCGGAGGACCCGTTCATGATCATCTACACCTCCGGGACGACGGGCCGACCGAAGGGCGCGGTCCACGTTCATGGTGGCTTCCCGGTGAAGGCGGCGCAGGATCTGGCCCATTGCATGGACGTGCAGGACAGCGATGTCGTGTTCTGGTTCACCGATATCGGCTGGATGATGGGCCCCTGGCTGATTGCCGGCGGGCTGATGCTCGGCGCGACGATCGTGCTGTACGACGGCACGCCGGACTTTCCCGACGAGTCGCGGGTATGGTCGATGGTCGAGCGGCACGCGGTGACGCATCTTGGGATCTCGCCGACCGCGATCCGCGGACTCATGCGTGCCGGCGAAGGGCCGGTGTTGAAGCACGACCGGTCGAGCCTGTTCGTCCTCGCGAGCACCGGCGAGCCGTGGAACCCGGATCCGTGGTGGTGGTACTTCCGAACCGTCGGCGACGGGCGCTGTCCGATCATCAACTACTCCGGCGGCACCGAGATCGGCGGCGGCATCATCGGATGCACGACCTGGACCGACATCCAACCCGGCTCGTTCCGCGGACCGATCCCCGGGATGGCCGCGGACGTCGTCAACGATCAGGGCCACTCCGTGCGCGGGATGGTCGGCGAGCTCGTCATCCGCAAGCCGTGGCCCGGCATGACGCGTGGCTTCTGGAAGGATCGCGAGCGCTACCTCGAGACCTACTGGGGACGTTGGTCGGACATCTGGGTGCACGGTGACTGGGCCCGCGTCGACGATGAGGGGTTCTGGTACATCGAGGGCCGCAGTGACGACACTCTGAAGATCGCCGGCAAGCGCGTCGGCCCCGCCGAGGTCGAGTCGGCGGCCGTTGCGAGCGGCGTCGTCAGCGAAGCGGCGGCCATCGGCGTGCCCGACGAGCTGAAGGGCGAGGCGATCGTGGTGTTCGCCATCCCGAAGCCGGGCGAGACAGTGGACGGCGCGCTCGAGCGAAGGGTCTCGGACAGCATCGCGGAGCAGCTGGGCAAGCCGCTCCGGCCCAAGGCGGTGCGGTTCGTCGGTCAGCTGCCCAAGACGCGCAACGGGAAGATCCTCCGGCGGCTCATCCGGGGGGCATACCTTGGCACAACGGAGCTTGGGGACACGTCCGCGCTCGAAGATCCAAAGACCCTCGACGAGATCCGGTCGATCGGGGTCGCGGGGACGAGTTGAATGGGTGGGCGCTCACGGGCAACGGAACTGGTCCGCGGAAACGAAGCCGTAGCCGATGAAGATGACCCCGGCGGTCGCGACGATCGCGGCGGGGATGACGAGCAAGAGCGTGGACCGGAGCCTGCGCGATCGCGGAAGGCGGAATGCCCCTGCGATCGCGAGCGGCGCGAACAACGCCGGGATCGAGACCGTCGCGAGAAAGAGCGTCGCGGCGCTGATCGACACGGTCACGCCGAGTGCGCGGCGGGTGTCGTCGTCCCCCATCGAGGCGCGCAGCAGGAGTATGGCGTCGACGAGGCCGATGGCGACGAGCGCGATGACATCGCCGCGAGTGAAGTACTTGGGCGCGCATCCCAGATTCGCGCTGATGATGAGCGCGACAAAGCCCAGGCACAGCAGGCCCACGAGCTGCTGCACGACGATGAGAAGCCGCGGCTCACGGTTCGTCATGCCGCAATGAGACTACCGGCAGAGTTGTTAGCCTCGCCACGGTGACCGCTGCAGCGACCGAATACCCCTTCGCCCACCGGCAGCGCGTCCGTTTCGGCGAGACCGACATGCAAGGGGTCGTCTACTACGCGAATTACCTCCTCTTCGCGGAGGTCGGGCGTGTCGCCTACCTCCGCGAGCTCGGGATCGACTACGCCCGCGATCTCATCGCGAACGGCGTCGACTTCACCATCGGAGAGGCCAGCGTGCGGTATCAGGCACCACTCCGCTTCGACGATGAGTACGACATCCGGGTTCGGGTGGGGGAGATCCGCGGCTCTTCGTGGGTCTTCGAGTACGCCTTCGATCGGGCCGACGGGCAGCGCTGCGCGATCGGCTCGACGGTGCAGGTGATCATCGACCCGACCACCGCCCGGGCCGCGCGCATCCCAGCCGACCTCCGCGCTGCGCTCGAGGCCGGACGGCCCTGATGGACTTCACTCTTCCCGAGGAGCTGCTCCTCCTCCAGCGCAGCGTCCGGGCATTCGTGGAGGAGAAGCTGCTGCCGCATGCGGAGACGATCGAGAAGACCGACGCGATCCCGCGTGCGGTCATCGACGCGATGGCCGGGATGGGTCTCTTTGGGATCGGCTTCCCCGAAGAGGTAGGGGGGCAGGGCTTCGGGAAGCTGGGGTACTGCGTCGCGGTGGAGCAGCTTGCACGCGCGAACGCGTCGCTGTGGAACGTGATCGGCGGATCCGCGGGCCTCTGCGGCACGGCGATCGACATTGGTGGCCTGGACGGGCTGCGGTCCCGGTACCTGCCGGACCTGCTGTCGGCGAAGAAGATCGGTGCCTACGGTCTCTCGGAGCCCGGCGCCGGAAGCGACGCGGGCGGATTGAAGACCACCGCGCGCCGCGACGGTGACGGCTACGTGATCGATGGAGCGAAGACGTTCATCACGAACGCGCCGATCGCGGATCTCTTCACCGTGTTCGCGACCTTGGACCGCGCGGCCGGCTCGAAGGCGATCACCGCGTTCGTCGTCGAGCGCGACACGCCCGGTCTCGAGATCGGCCCGAACGACGAGAAGATGGGCCTCCACGGATCGACGACCGCGCAGCTCTCCTTCCACGAGATGCGCGTGCCCGCGGATCGGCGCATCGGCGCGGACGGCGATGGCTTCAAGATCGCGCTGCGCACGCTGGACCTCGGCCGGCTCGGGCTGGCCGCCCATGCCGTCGGCGCGGCGCAGCACCTGCTCGAAGCCTCGGTCGCATACGCCAAAGCCCGGGTCCAGTTCGGGAAGCCGATCGCGGTCCACCAGGCCATCCAGTGGCTGCTCGCCGATGCCGCCGTCGGCATCCACGGCGCGAGGCTGATGGTCTACGACGCCGCCTCCCGCGCCGACCGCGGCGAGCGCATCACCGATCGCGCGGCAATGACGAAGCTCTACGCCACCGAGCTGCTCGGCCGGGTCGCTGACGCGGCGGTGCAGGTCCACGGTGGCATGGGCTACATGCGCGAGCTCTGGATCGAACGGGCGTACCGGGATGCCCGGATCTACCGGATCTACGAGGGCACGAGCGAGATCCAGCGGGTCGTGATCGCCGCCGGGCTGCTTGCCGACGCCTGAGCGGCTGGACGGGTTCCGGACGGCCGCATCCCCCCGGATGGCTCCGACTGTGGATAAGCGACCGAATTCGGTGGATAAAGCCCCCTTTGGATGCCAAGAGAGGCGTTTCCTGTGGAGAAGCCCATCGTGCTGAAAGCGTCCATGCCGGGCAGCCATCCGGTCATCCGAGCGGTCTGGCTGGCCGCGTTCGTCCTCCTGCTCGTCGCCGTCGGGCTTCGCGGACTGGGGTCCTTCGGCTCGCCGCTCGTCGCGCTGGTCGCGGCCGGCTGGTTCGCCGCGGGCCTCGTCGCGTACCTGGTCCGGCACGCGCGATTCCTCGCCACGCTCGAACGCGGCGAGCAGGCCCTCCGAGCCGGTGACCTGCCCGCGGCTCGCGCGGTCGTCGCGCCGCTGCTCGACCGGTATCCGGCCTTCCCGCCGGTCCAGCGCCTTGCGGGGCTCGTCCTCTACCCCAGCGGCGACCCGCTGTCTGCCGCGAGCCTGCTCGAGACCGCGGCGCGCTCGCACCGCGACCGCCAGGCGGTCGTGACGCTTGTGGCCGCGTATGCGGCGCTCAACAAGGCCGGCGACGCGCGACGCTCGGCTGCGCTCCGGCCCGGCGATCCCGATGTTGCGCTGGCCCTCGCGTGGGCCGAGCTCGTCGCGGTCGGTGGGGATCGCGCCCGCGGTGCCGAGCTCGCGGACGCGCTCCGGACGGATACGCCCTCACGGGCGGCGATGGCCATGACCCTTCAGGCGATCGCGGCTGCGCAGCGCGGCGATGCCGAGACCGTGCGGGCGCGACTACGCGAGGCTGAAGACCGGTTCGTGCTGCTCGCTCCTGACGAGCGCTCGTTCCTCGGCTACCTCGGGGGCGTCGCACTGCGCGAGCTCGGCTCGATCGATGACGCGCGCGAGACGTTCACATTGGCGATGGCCGCGGCACCCGAGACGATCGGCGAAGCGCTTGCCCGCCGCGAGCGATCTCACCTCGCCTCGGAGTCGTCCTCACCGCCGTCATCGTCCCAGCCGTCGGCCGACTGAAGGTCCTCGGCGAAGATCTCGACATCGAAGCCGAGGCTGTCGATCACCGCGACCAGCCCGTTCCGCTGCTCCGGAGGCGTCGTCCGGATCCACCCACGCACGACGTCCTCGGTCATGACCTCGTCCGACTCGCGATCCGATGCGACCAGCTCGCTCTCGTCGCGGGCCGCCGCGCTCGCGAGCTCGCGCAAGGTCGCCGGCACCATATCCGCGAGCGAGTGCAGCGTGCGCTCCGCGTTGCCGTCCCAGCGCAATGTCATGAAATTGCGTCGATACCCGTCGCGAATCGGCTGATGATGAGCTTCTGGATCTGGGTCGTGCCCTCGTAGAGCCGGTTCACCCGCGCGTCGCGCCAGTACCGCTCAACAGGGA
>JANXXG010000279.1 GCA_025350745.1 Chloroflexota bacterium
CCGGTGAGCGCGTATGCCAGGACCGGTTTCTCCTTGCCCTTCATCTCGATCGGGCCGACCTCGCGGAAGGTGAATTCCCGATTCGTCAGCCGAAAAGTGGCCTGGGCGACATACGTGTCACCCGGCGGAGCGGCGACCTGAAGCCGCGCGGCCGTATTCACCGTGTCGCCCATGACGCCGTACTCGGACACGGAGCGGACGTTGCCCGCGACGACCATTCCGGTGTGCACGCCGATGCGGAGGCCCAGGTCGATGCCGCGGTCCTTCTTGGCGCGCGTCGCGTGCTCGCCGAAGACCCGGTGCATCGCGAGCGCCGTCCGGAGGGCCCGCTGCGGGTCATCCTCGTGTCCGATCGGCGCCCCGAAGATCACGAAGATGGCGTCACCGATGAACTTCTCGATCGTCCCGTCGTGGGTCACGGCCTGCTCCGCAAGGTCCTCGAAGATGCCTGAGACAAGCTCCTGGAGGACTTCGGCGTCGAGATCCTCGGAGAGGGTGGTGAACCCGACGAAGTCGGCGAACAGCACCGTGACCAGGCGCCGCTCCTGCCCGTAGGTGACCGCTGCGCTCATGCCGGTAAGTGTGAGCCAGAGCGATCACTTCCCAATGTCAGGAGAACGACGGACGTGCGCGTACCGCCCAATGGAAAAGGGCCCCTCGAAAGGGGCCCTTTTCGCGCAAGGCTGACGTGTTGAGGCGGTTAGAGCTGCGGGTCCTGGCGGCGGAGGAGGATCCCTCCGAGCGCCATGATCGCGAGGCCCATGGCCCCGAGTGGGATCACCGGGGTGCGGTCGGTGCTAGTCGAGGGGAGGGTCTGGACTCCCGCGACCGCGCCGTTCTGGACGCCGGCCTGAAGGCCGTTGGGGGATTGCTGGTTCGAGCCGCCGGGAACTTCGACGATCGGGCTCACCGAGCCGATCGCGTTCGGCGCGCTTTCGAAGCCGCGGACCGCGGCGGCACCGGTGGTCGAAGGGGTGCCGCCGACGTTCGTGACCACGCCGCTGCTAATGGTGGTCGTGCCGCCGTTGATGGTGGTCGTGCCGCCAGTTGTGGTCGTCGTGCCGCCACCGGTGGTCGTCGTGCCACCGGAGGTGGTCGTCGTGCCGCCAGTGACCGTCGTGGTCGTTCCGCCCACGACCGGCGTTGCCGTCGGGGTCGCGTTCGCGTTCGGCGTACCGGTCTGGATCGCTGCCGGCGTCGGTGTCGCTGCCGGTGTCACCGAGCACTCGACCCAGAACACTTTCTGCTTGTTCCCACCAGGGGTGGCCTCGTTCTGCTGCTTCGCGTAGAGCTTGTAGTGCCCGTCGGGGAGCGTCTGGACGCCGCTGTGCCAGTCGCCCTGGCCGTTGGCGGTCCAAGCCTCACGGTGAACCTCGGTCCGGTTGCCGGTGGGTGGCCAGGACTCGATCCACCACTGACCGCTCGAGGAGTTGTCGAACTTGAAGCCGTCGACGTAGAAGCGGCAGACGTGCGGCTCATTGCGCATGTCCTCGACGGCGGTGTCGGCATCGTGGATCTTGACGGTGCCGTTGTTCCCAGGGGAGTTCGGATCCCCCGATGCGGGTGTCGCGAGTGCGAACGCGTAGAAGACGAAGCTTGCGATGATCGTCAGGAGAGTCGTTGCCTTGCGCATCTCCAAAGGCCTCCATCTTTTTGTCCCAGGCACCGCGCCCGAGCAGGTGATGCGCTTGAAAGAAGCAACCGGAGGTCCGTGACGGCGACCTGCGGTAACGGGAGCGCGACGGCCATCGGCTGAATCGGTAACGCTCAGTGCTCGATTCGATGGAGCCGAGCCCGTTTTCGGCATCGTGACCTTCGCGTTACCGCGCCGAGATGAAGCCGCCGCCCCCTGACAGGGGATCCAGCGGGAATCGGCGTGGCTCGCTCCTCTACCTACCAGTCGGTAGAATGCGCGCATGCCTGCAAGACGGGCCGGCGGCAACCGCCGACCGGCCGGGTCGACACGCGAGCGGCTCCTGCAGGCCGCCGACCGGATCTGGAGCGAACGGGGGGTCCACGGCGCCTCGCTCGAAGACATCGCCCGGGACGCCGCCGTGACCAAGCCGACCCTCTACTACTACTTCGCGGACAAGAGCGTCCTGTTCACGGAGATGGTGTGCAGCGTGCTCGAGCAGCATGGCGGCGGCCTGCGCACGGCGAGCCGCGCCGCGGCGTCATCCGCTCGAGAGCGGCTCGTCGCTGCCGTGGCGTACCTCATCCGCGCGCGCTGCAGTGGTCCCCGGCTCCTGCGCGAAGGGGGCGTGCCCCTCACGATCGACCAGCTGAGCCAGACCCGCAGCGCGGTCTTCCGGCACTTCTTCTCACCGCTGCAGATCGTCCTTGAAGATGGCGTGCGCTCGGGCGAGCTGCGGGCGATGGAC
>JANXXG010000282.1 GCA_025350745.1 Chloroflexota bacterium
CGCTCGCGGATCCTCGCCGCGCTCTGCGCGATGCTTCCGCGCGTCGGCGTGGCTGACGACGGGGCCTTCGTCTGCGATCTTCGCGGGACCGAGCGGCTCCTCGGCGCACCACTTCGGGTGGCCCGCAACGCGGTCAGCGCCTGCAGCGCGGCCGGTGGGATCACGGCCGCGGGGGGCGTCGGGACGACACCGTTCGTCGCGCGCGTCGCGGCAGCGCGAACGCCCGCGGGAACGGTGAGCGAGATCCCGGCCGGCGGTGAGCGCGCGTTCCTGGATGTACTGCCGCTCGATGTGCTGCCGCTCCATCCCAAGGTCATCGAGGAGCTCGCGCTCCTGGGGGTGCGGCGCATCGGCGACCTCCTCGCGCTCCCGGCCGGAGACGTGGGTGACCGGTTCGGCGGGTCCGCAGCGATCGCGTACGCGCTCGCCACGGGCGAGCTGATCGAAGACGTGCGCGGCGTGGCCCCGCGCCGGCGGATCCGCGCGAAACGCATGTGGGATGCCCCGGTGGATTCGCGCGAGCGTCTCATCTTCGCCCTCCGCGCCGCGGCTGACGAGCTCGCCGAGGCGCTTCGTCATGACGGTCTCGCGGCGCTCCACGTGCGTCTCGTGCTCGAGCGCGAGGACCTCTTACCGCTGCGGATCGAGCGATCGCTGCTGCCGCCCTCGGCGGAGTCCGCGGCCATCATCCGTTCGCTGCGCTGGGGGCTCGAGGAGCTCCCGGTACTCGGCCTCGTCACGTCGGCGGCCCTCGAGATCACCGCCGTCGAGCCTGCGCGCGGCCGTCAGATCGGGCTGTTCGCGCCGGATGGTGCGCACGCCGAGGAGGCCATCGCCGTCGCGCAGTTCCTGCGCACCCGCCTCGGCCCGGGCGTCGTGCTCCAGCCGCGCGTCGTCGATGCGGAAGCCCGCCTGCCCGAGCGCGCCGCCGAATGGGAAGAGGTGGTGAGATGAGCCGAGCGAGGAGCGGCTTTGCCGCGACGAGGGAGCCCACCAGCCTTGAGCAGTCTCACGGCGAAGCTGTGAGATCGAACAGATGACCAGACTCTTCGCCGACCCGCTCCCTGCGTACATGGAATGGCGCGAGGGGGAGCCAGGTGCGCTCCGCGTCGGGCACCGGCGATTCGTGGTGGTGGAGATCGTGCGCCGCTGGCGCGTGGACGGCGAGTGGTGGGCCGACGGCATCGCGCGCGAGTACCTGACCCTGCGGACCGCCGACGGGCTGCTCTGCGATGTCTACGGCGATCGTCGCCGGGGCGAGTGGTTCCTTCAGCGAGTCATGGATTGAGGGGCTCAATAGCCAAGGCGCTTGGCTCGCTCTTCCCATTCGTCGCGCGATGGGACCTCGAAATCGGGATTGCTGCCGAACGTGCGGTAGAGCGTTGCCCTGCGTTCGGCGATGACGGCCTGCTCCGATGCGACATACGCGTCGACCGCGTCACGGATGACCGCCGCAAGCGTCTTGCCTTCACGTTTCGCGCATGCGCCGAGCCACTCGCGCTGTTCTTTGGTCAGATGAACCTGTGTCCGTGTGAATGCCATATGCAGCGCAGTACACAGCATTCGTTGCGGGATGCCTAGCGAGTTCATCCACCTCAGGACGCATAGCTCGTACTCCTTTCTTGACGGCGCGTCGTCGGTCGGCGATCTTGTCGCGGCTGCCGTCGACCTGGGCCACGATGCGCTCGCGCTCACCGATACGAACGGTCTGTACGGCGCGGTGCGGTTCTGGAACGCCGCGCGGGAGCGAGGGCTGAAGCCGATCTTCGGTGTGGAGCTGCGTCTCGTCGACTCGGACCCGTTGACCCTGCTGGCGCTCGACCGTAGCGGCTGGACGAGCCTCTGCCGCATCGTGTCCGCGGCCCAGCTCGCCGGCGAGAAGACAAAGCCGATCGCGACGTTCGCGCTCGTCGCCGATCAGCCGGAGGGGCTCATCGCGCTCTCCGAGAGCGACGATGCCGAAACGCTCGCGCGGCTCCGCGAGGTCTTCGGGGATCGCCTCTATGCGGAGCTCGTCGACCGCTGGGGTCCGGCCGATATCGACCGCTGCGATGCCCGGGCGGAGCTCGCCGCCGAGCTCGGCATCGCGACGGTGGTCACGAATGACGTGCGCTACGCCCGGCCGGAGGCGCGCCAGCTCTTCGACGTGTTGCGCTGCATCGACCGTGGGACCACCGTCGATGCGGCGGGGAAGCAGCTCGCGGCCAATGGCGAGCGCTGGCTGAAGAGCGAGGCCCTGCTGCGTGCTCGGTTGGGGCATCACCCCGCCGCGTTCTCGAACACCCGCGTGATCGCGGATCGGTGCGACCTCGACCTCAGCTTTGGCTATCAGCGGCTCCCGGGATTCCCGGCGCCGGACGGCTACACCGCGTTCTCGTTCCTGTATTCGTTGTGCCAGGACGGCGCTCGCGCGAAGTACGGTGGCATGACCCCCGCGGTGTCCAAGCAGCTCGCGCACGAGCTCGACGTCATCCACCGCTGCGGCCTCGCGGAGTTCTTCCTCATCAACTGGGACATCGTCCGGTTCTGCAACGAGCGCCGGATCCCGGCGCAGGGGCGTGGCTCGGCCGCGGACTCCATCGTCGCGTACGTGCTCGACATCACGAAGGTGGATCCGATCGCGCACAACTTGCTCTTCGAGCGGTTCC
>JANXXG010000308.1 GCA_025350745.1 Chloroflexota bacterium
GGCGCAATCACAAGGTGGAGGCGCTGCACGGTGACCTCAGCCAGCGCGAGCGCGAGCGCACGCTCGATTCGTTCCGCGACGGCTCGCTCCCGATGCTCGTCGCGACCAACGTCGCTGCGCGTGGCCTGCACATCGAGGACATCAGCCACGTCGTGAACTACGACCTTCCCGAAGATCCCGAGACGTTCACCCACCGCGTCGGCCGGACCGGCCGCGCCGGCAAGCAGGGCGTCGCGGTGACCTTCGTCGGACCGTGGGACATGGATGAGTTCGAAGTGCTCAAGAAGAAGGCGAACGTGAAGTTCCGCCGCGAGGTCCTCGACCTCTACGGGACCTGAAGGGTCTCCCGGTCCGCCGCTCCCAAGGGGATCGGAGCGAAGGCCGGAAGCTCGCAGCGTCTTCGAGCGGAAGGTCTGCTGGGCGCCAAGCGCGCGGCGACGGGTACATCCTCGGGCGCTAGCCCGAAGCAGCAGGCGGGATCGCGTCGAACAACGGGACGAGCAACGGGACGAGCGGCACCAGCACCGGGAGCTCGAAAGGGCCCCGCATCCCGAACACCTGCGGCCAACCGACCGAGAACGACAAAACCTGGGTGGAACGCACGGCGGCCGTAGTCCCCGTCGTCTAGCCCGCTTCCTCTCGCCCCCTCTAGTCCAGGAACTCCCGGGCGGTCTGCTCGTAGAGATCGAGCATCAGCTGGAGCGAGCCTTGGTCGATCCGCTCGTTCCGTCCGTGGAACATGGTCATGAACTCGCCGAAGTCCAGCTTCTCGCTGTACAGGCTGTAGCCGTACGAAGGCACGCCCTTCCGGCGGAAGAAGCGTGAGTCGGTCGCGCCGACGGTGAACGCCGGAACGATCTCCGCCTTCCCCACCTTGCGCGTCACGCTCTGCATCGTCCGGAAGATCGGCGTGTCAGTGGTGGATGCCGTGGAGGGGTTGCTGTCCTCATCGAGGATCTCGCACTGGTCCCAGAGATCACCGATCGCCTCGCGCAGCATCGCGCGGACCTCGGGGCCCTCCTCGCCTGGCACCGTGCGGATGTCGATCTGCATGACCGCGCTATCCGGGACGATGTTCGTCTTCTGGCCGCTGTGCATGATGTTCGGCGAGAACGTCGTGTGCGTGGACGCGTCAAAAAGACGCGCCAGGCCGACGGGAACTTTGTCGAGCGCCGCGCGGAACGCGGCATCGCTGAGCATCCCTGCCTCGAGCTCAGGAGCGAACTGCATGGCTCGAACGAACTCTCCCCACGAGCCACCGAGATGCAGCTTCGGCTGATACGCGGCGATCCGCTTCACGACCTCGGCCGCCTTTACGAGCGCGTTGTCGGTCTTGTACGGGATCGAGCCGTGACCGGGCGTGCCCTTGACCTTGAGGCTGACCCAATGAGAGCCCTTCTCGCCGACGACCATGATCGCCTTCGGTCCGCCACGTGTCGGGATCGGGAGGGGCGGCTCACCTGACTCGGTGAGCACGGCGTCGGCCTTCACATCGTCCCAGTGATGCTCGACGAGCCATTCAGCGCCCCAGGTGCCGAGTGCCTCCTCGTCGGCCATGCCGCTGAAGACGAGCGTTCCCTTCGGCTTCCAGCCTTCGCGCAGCAGCTTCTTCACAGCGACGGCCATCGTGACCGTGATGCTCAGCATGTCGAGCGCCCCGCGACCCCAGATGTCGCCGTCGACGAGGTCGCCGCAGAACGGGTCGCGCTTCCAGCCGTTCGGATCGGCCGGGACGACGTCGATGTGGCCCATCATCAAGAGGCTCGGTGCCTTCTTATCCGTGCCCTCGACGCGGAGGACCATGCTGCCCCGCCCCGGATGCGATTCGTACTGCTTGATGTCGAGCCCGGGACCCGCGAGGTACGCAGCGAGCGTCTTCGCGTTGCGGACCTCGCCGCCGGAGTCGGGGGTGCCGTCGTTCACGCACTTGTTGCGGATCATGGTCTGGAGGAGGTCGGTCGCCTCGTCGAGGGGTGTTGCCACGGGCGGAGCCTACGACGCCGGCCGCCGGCTCGCGTAGCCTGTCGGACGTGCCGAGCCGGTCAGGCCTAGCGGCGGACCCGGAATTCCTGAAGCTCTGGGCCGGCGAGACGATCTCCGACTTCGGCGATCAGATCACCCTGCTCGCGATCCCCCTCACGGCGGTCATCGTGCTCAAGGCGAGCGCGTTCGAGATGGGCCTGCTCGCCGCGGTCGCCGCCGCCCCGACGGCGCTGTTCAGCCTCCCGGTCGGCGTGTGGGTCGACCGCATCGCCCGTCGGCCGATCCTCATCGCCGCGGACCTCGGCCGTGCGGTCGCGCTCTCGAGCGTGCCTGTCGCGTTCATTCTCGGTTCCCTGAGCATGCCGCTCCTCTATGCGGTGGCGTTCGTCACCGGCACGCTGAGCGTTTTCTTCCTCGTGGCGTACCAGGCATACCTGCCGGGCCTCGTCGGCCGCGAGCGCCTGGTCGACGCGAACGGAAAGATGAACGCAAGCAGCTCGCTTGCCCAGCTCGCCGGACCGAGCGTGTCGGGCATCCTGGTGCAGCTGTTCACCGCTCCGATGCCTGTCGTCGTGGACGCGCTGTCGTTCATCGGTTCGCTCATCGGGGTAGCGCTCATCCGTCGTCCTGAGCCCACCCTCGAGCGCCGGCCCCGCGACATGCGCGCCGAGATCCGCGAAGGGATGGCCGCGTTGCTCGGGCAGCCGGTCCTCCGCACGCTCGTCGTATGCGCGAGCATCTTCATTCTTCTGCTCAGCGCGCAGACCGCGATCTTCTTGTTGTATCTATCCCGTGATCTCGGCTTGCCGCCGTCGGTCATCGGCGCGCTGCTCGCCATCGGGAGCGTCGGTGCCCTCGCCGGAGCGCTGCTCGCGTCGCGCGTGGCGCGGCGGATCGGGATCGGTCCTTCGTTCATCGCCGGATCGCTCCTGTTCGTCGGATTCGCGATCACTCGCGGCCTCGCGTCCGGTCCGATCACGGTCACCGTGACCGCGCTCGCCGTCGCGCAGCTCGTCGGACTCTTCGGTGCGTCACTCTTCAACGTGAATGGCCCGAGCCTCCGCCAGGCATTGACCCCGCCGCACCTGCTTGGCCGGGTGAACGCGAGCTACCGCTTCCTCGTGTGGGGCACCGGTCCGTTCGGCGCGCTCCTGGGCGGCACGCTCGGGGAGCTCATTGGGTTGCGCGGGGCGCTGCTCGTCACCGGCGTCGCGTCGATCGTCGTCCTGCCGATCCTCTTCGCGTCTGCGCTGCCCGCGACCCGGGACATTCCGGCCCGGCACGCGTCCTGACCGCTACGCGTGGCGGCTATCGCTCGTAGTTGAGGATCGGTGCGAGCCACCGTTCGGTCGTGACGAGGTCCTGACCCTTCCGGCGGGCGTAGTCCTCGACCTGGTCGCGCTCGATCTTCCCGACGCCGAAGTACTGCGCCTGCGGGTGCCAGAAGTAGTAGCCCGACACCGCCGCCGTCGGGAGCATCGCGAAGCTCTCGGTGAGAGTGATGCCGGCGCGCGCGGTCGCGTCGAGAAGGTCGAACAGGGCCTGCTTCTCCGTATGGTCGGGACAGGCCGGATAGCCGGGCGCCGGGCGGATCCCCTGATAGCGCTCGGCGATGATCGCGCGGTTATCGAGGTGCTCATCCGGGGCATAGCCCCACAGGTCGCGGCGGACACGCTCGTGCAGCCGCTCGGCGAAGGCCTCCGCGAGCCGGTCCGCGAGGGCCTTCAGGAGGATGGCGCTGTAGTCGTCGCCGGCCTGTTCCATCTGGGCGACCTTCGCGTCGAGTCCGATGCCGGTCGTCACCGCGAACGCCCCGATCCAGTCCTGCACCGGTGACCCCATCGGCGCGACGAAGTCGGCGAGGGCGATGTTCGGCTGCTCGTTCGACTTCAGCATCTGCTGGCGGATGGTGTGGATCACCGCGCGCGGCGGCCCGCTCACGTCTCCCCCATCCCAGACCCGGATGTCGTCGCAGCCGTCGGAGGCGGCGCGGAAGAAGCCGACGACCGCGCGCGCGGTGAGCCAGTGCTCGTCGACGATCTGCCGGAGCATCGCGCGAGCATCGGCGAACAGTGTGGTCGCCGCCTCCCCCACCTTCGGGTCATCGAGGATCTCGGGGTAGTGACCGGCGAGCTCCCAGGTCTGGAAGAACGGCGTCCAGTCGATCCGCGGGATCAGATCGCCGAGCGGGACATCGTCGAAGGTCCGGACGCCACTGAACGTCGGGACCGGCGGCGAGATCGGATCGAGACGCAGCTTGTTCGCGCGTGCCGCTGTGATGGTCTGGCGCTTCACATCCGACAGGCGCTCGGCGCGACGGGCGCGAAGGTCCGCGTACTCGTCGCTGATCCCGCGGACGAACGCGTCACGGCCCGTATCCGAAAGGAGCGCGCTCGCGACGCCCACAGCGCGTGACGCGTCGATGACGTGGACCACCGGGCCCGAGTACCGCGGCTCGATCCGGACGGCGGTGTGGGTCCGGCTCGTCGTCGCGCCGCCGATGAGGAGCGGGATCCGGAGACCTTCGCGCTCCATCTCGCCGGCGACGTAGGTCATCTCCTCAAGGGACGGCGTGATGAGTCCGGAGAGACCGATGAGGTCGGCCTTCTCGCGGATCGCCGCCTCGAGGATCTTCGCCCACGGGACCATGACCCCCAGGTCCACGACGTCGTAGTTGTTGCACTGGAGCACGACGCCAACGATGTTCTTGCCGATGTCGTGGACGTCGCCCTTCACGGTGGCCATGACGACCTTGCCCTTCGCCCGGGTGTCGGCGTTCCGTTCCTTCTCTGCCTCGATGTACGGGATGAGGTGTGCGACCGCGCGCTTCATCACCCGCGCGCTCTTGACCACCTGGGGCAGGAACATCTTCCCGCTCCCAAAGAGGTCGCCGACGATCTTCATCCCGTCCATGAGCGGACCCTCGATGACCTCGATCGGCCGCTCCGCGAGGCGGCGGGCCTCCTCGGTGTCGGCGACGACGTAGTCCGCGATCCCGTGCACGAGGGCGTGCGCGAGCCGCTCGTGCACCGGCGTCTCGCGCCAGCTGAGATCGACGACCTTCGCGGCGATCTGACCCTTCACCCCTTCGGCGATCTCGAGGAGCCGCTCGGTGGCGTCCGGGCGGCGTGCCAGGACGACGTCCTCGACGCGCGCCAGGAGCTCCGGCGGGATGTCGGTGTACAGAGCGAGTGCGCCGGCGTTCACGATGCCCATGTCCATCCCCGCGTCGACGGCGTGGTACAGGAACACCGCGTGGATCGCCTCGCGCACCCCGTTGTTCCCACGGAAGGCGAAGGACACGTTGCTCACGCCGCCGCTCACGTTCACGAGCGGGAACCGGGCCTTGATCCGGCGGGTGGCCTCGATGTAATCGAGGGCGTACCGATCGTGCTCGGCCATCCCCGTGGCGATGGCGAAGATGTTCGGGTCGAAGATGATGTCTTCCGGGGGGAAGCCGACCGTCGCAGTGAGGAGTTCGTACGCGCGCTCGCAGATGCTGAGCTTGCGCTCGACCGTGTCGGCCTGCCCCTGCTCGTCGAAGGCCATGACGATGACCGCCGCGCCATAACGCCGGACGAGGCGTGCCTGGTGGAGGAACGCAGCCTCGCCCTCCTTGAGCGAGATCGAGTTCACGATCCCCTTCCCTTGGAGACACTTGAGCCCGGTCTCGAGGACCGACCAGCGGGACGAATCGAGCATCACCGGCACCCGGGCGATCGCCGGTTCAGCGGCAGCGAGGTTGAGGAACGTGCGCATCGCCTCCTCGCTGTCGAGCATCCCCTCGTCGAAGTTCACGTCGATGATCACCGCGCCGGCTTCG
>JANXXG010000345.1 GCA_025350745.1 Chloroflexota bacterium
CGTCGGCGGAGCCTCGCTCGCGTCGAGCACGCCAAGACGGCCGCTCGTTCCGGCACCGACATAGCGGAGGCGGCCGCCATGCTGGAATGCGGCCGCGATGACGTCGGTCGCGCGCTCGATCGCGGGCAGAGCGGCCCTGACGGCGGCGGCGACCGTCGCGTCCTCATCGTTCATGAGCTCGAGGATCCCGCGGCTGGTCATGCTCGCGAGCGCCGCGGCCTTCGGGTTCCGGGCTTCCGTGGGCGGCTGATCGCTCATGGCGCGCCCCACGCGAGCCGCGCGGCCAGACGCGCTGCACCCATCGCCGGCTCTTCGCGGACCGGCTCCACCGCAGCACGCGGCAGCGTGCCGAGAAGCTCCAGCCGCACCGCCTTTTCGAGCGGGCGCACGTTCTCGAACGCGCCGCCCGCGAGATACACCGGTCCGCCCTCGAGGAGCAGCGCCCGCGCCACGGTCGCGGCCATCTCCGCAAGGTGGCGCGCGCCGCGCTGAACGATATTCACCGCGATCGCGTCGCCGTCGGCGTACGCCCGGGCGACCGCGCGCGTCGCTGCTTGGATCGCCGGTGGCGGGTGCGGCTTGCCGTAGAGGAGGGGGAGCACGCCGTTGAAGTCGGACGCGCCGAGGTCCTCGAAGAGGTGCTGGGTGATCCGCGTGGGTGATCCGCGTCCGTCGTGGTCATAGGACGCGGCCCGGAGCCCTTCGGCGCCGAGCCAGAACGCAGAGCCCTCGTCCCCGACGAGGTAGCCCCACCCGCCGCATCGCTGCTCCTCGCCCTGATCGTTCCGCCCGTAGGCGATGGATCCGGTCCCGGAGATGAGGACCACGCCGCATCCGGACGGGTCTCCCGCGTAGAGCGCGGCAAGCGCGTCGTGGGTCACATCGACAGCGACCTCGGGACCGAGGAGGCTCGCGAGGATCGCCCGGCCCTTCGCCCGGTCGGCATCGCGCTCGCCGCCCGAGCACGACAGCACGACCGCATCCGGGAGACGACCCGCGAGCGCTTCATGCAGCGCGGCCGCGATCGATCCCTCCGGGTCCGGCGACGAGAGCAGGTTGGCGCCGCCGCCGGCGCCGCGGCCGACGATCTCTCCCGCTCGCGTGACCGCGAACGCGCGGGTCTTCGTCCCGCCGGCATCGATACCGACGACAAGGTCTCTCACGACCCGAAGTATGGACGGCTAGGGCGCGTGGACCGCGCCCGCCGAGACCGCGCGAGACGCCCCGGTGCAGCTCGGCAGGGTGTTCACCTCGCCGCGCAGCCGGTACGCACCGAGGATCGCGAACGCCACCGCCTCGCGGGCCTCGGCCGGGATCCCGAGCTCGTCCATGAGACGGATCGGGAGCCTGGTGCGTTCGCGCAGCAGCGTCATGAGCGTCATGTTCCGGCCGCCGCCGCCCGCGACGATGAGCTCCGTCCAGGGGCCCGCGGCGAGTGCTCGAGCGATCGAGTCGACCGTGAGCGCTGTCGCGGTCGCGATCGCGTCATCGAGCGAGCCGCCGTGGGCCTTCACGCCGTTGAGCAGGCCCAGCGCGAACGGTTCCCCGAAGTCCTCGCGACCGGTGGATCGTGGTCCGCGGCGCGCGAAATATGGGTGCTCGAGCGCGCGCCCCAACGCAACGTCATCGACCCTTCCTCGTGCCGCCGCGACCCCGTCGCGGTCGAGCTCGTTGCCCCCCGTGCGGGCGAGCTGGTCGATGACCATGTTCCCCGGACCGGTGTCGAAGGCCAAGACATCCTGGGCCTGGGCGGTCGGCAGCAGCGTCAGGTTGGCGATGCCACCGATGTTGAGGATCGCGCGCGGCGTGCCATCAGCGAAGAGAAGGTGATCGGCGAATGGCACGAGTGGCGCGCCCTCTCCGCCAAGGGCGACGTCGGCGCTGCGGAAGTCGTCGATGACCGGTACGCCGGTGGCGAGCGCGATGCGGGACGCATCACCGATCTGCAAGGTCGCGTGTTCGCCGGGGAAATGCGCGATGGTCTGGCCGTGGACCGCGATCGAGAATGGTGCGCGACCGACGGTCGCCATGATCTCGCGCGCGATGGACGCATACGCATCGCCGAGCGCCGTGTGCAGCGTTGCGATGTCGTGCGCCGGGAGCGGCGCGCCGGAGCCCGCGGCAAGGATGCGGTAGCGGAGGGCGTCGGGATGATCGCGAGCGACGTGCGCCAAGAGCCGGATCGCCGGCCGTGGCCGTTCGCTCCCGATCTCGACCGCCGCAGCGTCCATCCCGTCGGCCGAGGTGCCCGACATGATGCCGATGGCGATCATGCCGCTGCCTCGTGGATCGCAATGCGGAACTTGTACATCGCCTCGTCGTTCGCCCGGCCGAAGTACACGCGGTTCGTCAAGATCACGACGGTACGGTCCTTCGCGGGATCGATCCACAGCGAGGTGCCGGTGAATCCGGTGTGGCCGTAGCTGTCGAGGCTCCAGCGGTCGCTCGTCATCGGGCCGTTCGGCGCCCGGAGGGCCAGCCCGAGCCCGCGGCGCACGTTGTCCCCGCGCACCCGCTCAGTCCGCGCGAGGGCCGCCAGCTCGTTCCCGATGACCGCGCCGTCGCGGTAGATGCGTGCAATGGCGGCGACGTCCGCAGCGGTCCCGAAGAGACCGGCGTGTCCGGCCACGCCACCCATCGCGTGAGCGTTCTCGTCATGGACACTCCCGCGAATCCGCCCTCGGCCGAACGTCGCGTCCTGCTCGGTCGCGGCGCAGCGGAGCGGGTCCTGCGGCAGGTAGGTCAGGGTCTCGGCTTCGATCGGACCGATCACCCGATCGCGGACGATCGCGTCGAATGCACCGCCGGCGGCGGCAGCGAGACCGCCGGTGAGCATGATGTACCCGAGGTCGCTGTACGTATACGTGCCGAGATCCTGCGCCAGCGGCTCCTGTGCCGCACGCCAGACGGCCTCCTCGACCGAATGGCAGTCCTCATGGAGCGGCAGCCACCACTTCAGGCCGGCGGTGTGGGTGATGAGGTGCAGGAGCGTCACGTCGTCCTTGCGCCCGCCGCGGAAGTCCGGCACGAGCTCGCGTAACGGCGTGTCGAGCTTCAGCACGCGCTCGCGCACCAACGACAGCAGGAGCGCGGTCGTCGAGAGCTTCGTCAGCGAGGCCAGGTCGAAGATCGACGACTCGGTGCATGACGCGTCCGGACCGGCGGTCT
Source organism: Chloroflexota bacterium (assembly GCA_025350745.1). Lineage (GTDB taxonomy): Bacteria > Chloroflexota > Limnocylindria > P2-11E > P2-11E > UBA4735. The sequence goes on from JANXXG010000345.1 coordinate 3,169, forward strand.
CATCCGGGCAGAGCGATCCGGTCGCGTACGCCTCGGTCGTACCCTTCCGTTCGACTCGGACGACGCAGGCGGTGAAGAGCGTTCCGCCCGCCGCATCGACGATGTCCTTGATCCGGTCGAGGCTCACAGCTTCTTCATCCCGTCGCCGATACGGTAGAGACCCGGGACGTCGATCGGGAGTGTCCCCGATGGACCACTCGCACCGGACAGGACATCGGCCAGGGCTCGCAGCGTCGGCTCACGGCCGGTGTAGGCGCAGACGTAGCCGCTGACCCCGGGCGCGCTCAAGATGTCGTATGGCGAGCGGAGCGACACGAGCACCGTCGGCCGCACCGCCTGAAGAGCTTTCACCAGCACCGCCTGCTGCGGGTACGAGAAGAGATCCGCCGAGCCGACGACGCATACGTCGGCGCCGCGGGCGCCGGCGACCGCGCGATCGATCTCCACCTGGGTGGGCGACAGCGTGATCGTCTGCGCGGTCACGTTCGGCAGGCGCTGAGCGAGGACTCCGCCGAGCGTCGGCTGGTCGGCAACGAGCGCGATGTCCGGGTTCTGCGGTGATGCGACGAAGATGCGCCCACGGAGCGGCAGTCCGCCGGCCCGGAGCACCGTGATGGAGAGGCGCGCGAGCTCGTCGGCCGTCGCGCGGTCGGCCTCGCTACCCGCCGCGCCTGACGGCCCGGTCGCGTCGAGGATGCCGAACCGCTCTTTGATCGCGAGGATCCGCGCGACCGACTCCGCGGACCGTACACGCGCCGTCGCGTCGGTCGAGATGCCGCGTGATAGCCGGTCATGCGCGTCCGACTGGGCCGCCTCATCGAAGCGGAACAGCAGGAAGTCCGCGCCCGCGAGGAACGCCTCATATCCCGCCTGCGACTCGGTGCGCGTCTGCGTGAGCGCGCCCATCTCGAGGTCGTCGGTGATGAGCAGTCCGCTGAAGCCGAGCTCTCCTCGGACGAGATCGGTCATGACCCGTCGCGACAGGGTCACCGGGAGGTCGGGCGTCGGGTCCGGCGCGGGGATCCGGATGTGCGCGCTCATGATCGCGGGCACCCCGGCGGCGATCGCGGCCTTGAACGGGACGAGCTCCACGGCATCCAGACGCGCGCGGTCGACGTCGAGCAGCGGCAGTCCGGTGTGCGAGTCGGTGGTGGTCGCGCCGTGACCGGGGAAGTGCTTCGCGCAGCAGAGGAACCTCCAGTCAGCGAAGGCTTGCGTCGCGACGCGGACGAGCGACGCGACCCGCTGGGGATCGGAGCCGAATGACCGGTTGAGGATGATCGGGTTGCGCGGCTCGTTGTTCACGTCCGCGTCGGGCGCGAGCTCGAAGTTGACGCCGAGCGCGCGCAGATCGCGCGTTGTGATCGCGACGGCCCTGCGGACGCTGTCGGCGGGATCCGGCGTCGCCGCGAGGGCCATATTGCCGGGCAGGATCGTTGCGCCGCGGGCGATCCGCACCACGGCGCCGCCCTCCTGGTCGATCGAGAAGAACAGCGGCACCACCTTGGAATCGGCGGCGATCCGCGAGAGGTCGGCGACGAGTGCCTTCAGCTTCGTCGCGTCCGTCGAAGTTCTCCGAATAGAGGATCACACCGCCGACGCTCCTCCCGCGGATCATCGCCTCGACCGCCGACATGATCCGTGTGCCATGGAACGCGATGCTCATCAGCTGGCCGGCGCGCGCCGCGGGTGACATCGATGCCAGAAGCCGGTCCGGGCGCGACCCCGTCAGGGTGCCGATCGGCGTGGTGCGGAACGGTTCGCACGCCGCGAGGGCGGCTGCGGCTGCGGCCGTCCCGAGCAGCCGTCGTCTGTTCACGCCAGCCGCACGGGCGGTGTGCCGCGTGGCGCAGCACGGCCAGACAGCACGTCGGCCAGCGCCTCGAGCGATGCGGGCACGTCTCCGTAGGTGAGGAGCGCTGGGACCAGCGGGACGAGTGCAGCGTCGTACGGGCTGCGCAGCGCGCAGAGGATCCCGCCCGCGTCGAGCAGCGTCTTCACACGCGCGGCCTGCTCCGGATCGAAGGACGCGCTGGAGCTGCAGACCACGAGGGGTCCATCGCCGGCCGGCGCCGTGCCCTCGGCCGAATACGCGAGCCGATCGCCCAGCCGCTCGCGCAGGAGGCTCTCGAGGCGAGTCTCCGGCTCGGCAAGCTCCTCGACCGGCGATCGCCGCGCGGATGGAAAGGTCACCACGCGGAGTGGTCCGCCAAGGGGCGGCAATGGCGGGCCGGCCGACGTGATCGATGCCCGCGCGATCCCGAGGGCGAGCGCCCGACCGGGTCCGTCGTCGAACGCGGCGTCCGGCACATCGACGCCGAAGCGGTCCCGGAACGCCGCGGCGCGGCGGATCGCCTCGGCCAAGCGGACCGGCGGCACGTGGAGCGCGATCTGCTCCTGCGCGTCCAGCTGACGCTCGATCCCCGTGGTCACCATGACCGCGTCAATGCCCGCATTGATCGCGCGCGCAAGGACCCGCTCGGCCGTCTCCACCTGGGTGATCCCGGACATGTCGAGCGCGTCGGTCATCGACAGGCCCGCGAACCCCATGGCATCGCGCAACAGGTCCCGGAGGATGGCCGGCGAGAGCGTCGCGATGTTCTCGTCATCGAGCCCGACGTACCGGACGTGCGATGACATCACGCTCGACGCTCCAGCTGCGATGGCGGCGCGGAACGGGACGAGCTCGCGGCGTTCGAGCGTCGCCCGATCCGCGCGGACGTCGACTGTCGTGTGGTGGGTGTCGTGCCCGGTCGCCCCATGACCGGGGAAGTGTTTTGCCGATGTTGCGACCCCCGCGCTCTCGGATCCCCTGACCCACGCCGCGGCGAACCGGGCGACCGTCTCCGGGTCGTCGCCGAACGATCGCGTCCCGATGACCGGATTGCGCGGCTCCACGTTGACGTCGCAGACCGGCGCGTGGTTCACGGCAATGCCGTCGGCGAGCAAAGCCCGGCCGACCGCGTGCGCCGCACGCTCGGCGTAGTCCGGATCGGCCGTCGCGCCGATGGCCATCGCGCTCGGGAAGACGGCGCCGTAGCCGATCCGGACGACGCTGCCGCCCTCCTGGTCGACAGCGACCGGAACTGGTGGAAGCCCGCCGGCCCGAGCCGCGGCGACGGCCTCGCGCAGCATCGTGCGCACCTGTTCG
>JANXXG010000375.1 GCA_025350745.1 Chloroflexota bacterium
TTCGTATCTCGACCGGGAGCTGTCGCCCGTCGAGGTCACCGAGGTCCGCTCCCACCTCGACGGCTGCGGCGGCTGCGACGACAACTTCGTGATCGAGGAGCGCTTCCTGGCGCACGTCCGTGACTCGTGCACCGGCGAACAGGGCGACACCGCTCCGACGAACCTCCGCACGCGGATCGTGACGCGACTCCGGATGGAGCATGACGCGTCCCGCTAGCTATTGACATTGTGTGTGTGAGTGTGTCTAGATAGGGTCAATCGTGGCCAGAAGGGGGTGATCTCCAATGCCAGCGAAGAAGAAGGCCGCCAAGAAGACGGCAAAGAAGTCCGCCAAGAAGAAGAAGTAGCTTTTTGAGATGCAGCGACGACCACGGTCGTCGCTCTTTCGTTCAGATCGATCCGGCACCTTTCGCGATCTCGCCGATCCGCTCTAGGCCTGAGCGGATCGGTTTCTTTTTGGGGGTCCCACCGGGAGCGGTGCCGGACGTACGCTTCGCTCTCGATGCGTGAACGGACGATGCCCGAGGTCGACGCGCGGGGGGTGGCCACCGGTCTGGCGCTCACAATTCTGGTAGCGATCGGCCTCACGATCTTCGGTTTTCCGCCCATTTCCGCGCTGATCGGCCTTGCTGCGGGCGGCTACGCCGCCGGCCGGATGGCCGGTCGCGATGGACTCTTCCACGGCGCGGTCGTCGGTGTCCTTGCGATCATCGCCGCGTCGATCGCCGCGAGCGCGGGTAACGCGACCGTGTCGAACGTCCTCGCGGACACGCTCACGATCGTCCTCAGCGACGTGCTGTTCCTGCTGTCGGCTTCCGCGGGAGGGTGGATCGCGACGCGGAGCTGAGCGCCTTCGTCTTCTTCGGATAGGGACAGACGTCGGCCACCGGACACTCGGGGCAGCGGGGCGTCGGATTGCAGATGCGGCGGCCGTGGAGGACCAGACACCACGTTGCCTTGACCCAATCCGCCTGCCGGAAGACCCCCCGGAGGTCGACTTCGATCTCATCGGGGTCGACCTGCCGGGTCAGCCCGAGACGGCCGGCCACCCGCGCGACGTGCCGGTCGACGGCGACCGCCGGCACCCCGAAGGCATTCGCCAGGACGATCGATGCGGTCTTCCTTCCGACGCCGGGCAGCGAGATCAGCCCCTCCATGTCGCCCGGGACCTTGCCTCCGAAACGCTCGACGATGCCGCGCGCGGCTCCCTGCACCGACTTCGTCTTCTGGCGGAAGAACCCGGTGGGCTTGAGCTCTCGCTCGAGCACCGCGGTCGACGCTCCGGCGTAGTCGGCGGCGGTGCGGTACTTCGGGAAGATGACCGTCCGCGTGACCTCGTTGATCCGCTCGTCCCGGGCCTGGGCGGCGAGGATCGTCGCCACGAGCAGCTGGAGCGGATCGGCGAACTCGAGCGTCGGACCCCAGTCCGGGTGGGCTTTCTCCAGTCGGGCGAGCGTTTTCCGGGCCCGAGCCCGCAGCTCGGGGGTCACCGGCCGGGGACGGGCGCTCCTTCCGGCTTTCGCCGGAGATCTGGCGGGCATCAGTGCAGATCCGCCCAGGTCACCAGCACCGAGAACTGGCGGCACCAGACGACCACGCTCTTGTAGGCGGAGAGGTCGGCGTCGGCCGGGAGCGTGTAGTTGAACGAGCCGTTCGTGGCCTTCAGCGGACCGACGTACAGGCTGGTCGCTTCGCTCCATTTCCCGCCCGTCTCGCGCGAAAGGTACACATGGACGTCGGGCGCGTTCGTGATGGCGACGTTCTCGAATCGGAGGACAGTCGTGTCGCCGGCGCGCACCAGCAGCGTCGCACCGGTGCCGTTGTGCTGCCCGTCGACGAAGCCGAGCGTGCCGCTCGCGATCGTTCGGGGCGCGACGGCCGCGCTCGCGGTCGCTGCGGTACCGGCTCGTGTCACCGCGGGTGCGGCGCTCGACGTGGTGATGCCGACCGCGGGCGGCGTCGTCGGGAAGGCCTCGTTCGCCGTCGTCCGGATGAACAACGGGGAGCCCAGATACCAGCCGACCGCCGCGACCACCAGGACGACGGAGATCACCGCGGCCATACGGACGGGCGTCGCCACGATGCGCTTCACGGGAAATCGATCAGCTCGCCGAAGCCGTGCGCGCGGGCGCGCTCGAATGCCCGGGTCGCCACGACGAGATCCTGGATCGCATTGCCCACGCTCTTGAACAGCGTACGTTCCGCCCCGGTCGTCCGGCCGGGGACGGCTCCGGTCAGCACCTCGCCGATCTCGGCGACGTCCGACGGTCGAAGGCCGCGCAGCTCGCCGGCCTCCATCAGCGCGGCGGCGCGCTGATCGACGACGACCCGCGCGCCACGCACGGCATCGTCGTCGAGCTCGCGCATTGCCGGCGTGAACGAGCCGACGGCCGTGATGTGCACGCCGGACGGCAGCAGGGCGCCGGGAAAGACGGGCTCGGCACTGGTCGTTGCAGTGATCACCACGTCGGCGCCGTCCAGCGCTGCGGCGGTCGTTTTGGCAGGCTGGACCGAGACCCCGGCGAGCCCGGGCTCGGCCGCCGCCCAGTGGCAGAACCCGGCGGCGTGGGCGGGGTCGCGCGTCACGACCCGGACCTCGCGGATCGGCCGGACTGCGACCAGCCCGAGCAGCTGGGTCCGGGCCTGCGCGCCCGCGCCGAAGAGCGTCGCCACCGTCGCCGCCGGCCGGGCAAGCGTGCGGGCCGCGACCCCGCCGGCAGCGCCCGTCCGGATTGCGGTCAGCGCCGCCCCTTCGATCAACGCGACGAGGTCGCCGCTCGATGCATCAATAAGGAGGACGGTGGCGGCCACGAGGGGGCGCCCGACGGAGCGGTTCCCCGGCGCCACGCTCACGACCTTGACGGAGTACCAGGGGGCGCCGGCGAGGGATGCGGGCATGGTGAGCGCGACGCCCTCCTTATTGATAGGGACGCTGAGCCGGACGGGGGTCGTGGCCTGACCGGTCGAAAGGGACCGAAAACCAGCCTCCACGGCGTCGATCGCGTCCCCCATCGGACACGCCAGCGCGACGTCTTTGGCCCGCAGGAGCAGCACGCCCATTTCGTTGACGAGCCTAGGGGCTGCTCGTACGCTCAGCGGCCACAGGGCCCATCGGGCCCAGGGATGGGGAGCCGGCTTCGGCCTACCCAAAAACGAGGGAGGATCTATGCAAAGGCGCTGGCTTTCCACGACCACTATTGCCATTGCTGTCGCGCTCGTCGCGGCGGCCTGTGGCGGCGGTGGCACGGGTGCGACCACCACAGGACCTGCGGCCACCACGGCGGCGGCTGCCACCACGGCGGCTCCGGCCGCCGAGATCATCATCGCGAGCGACCTGCCGACCTCTGGAGCGGACGCCTCGAGCGGCCTGCCGACCCAGAACGGCGCGGCCTTCGCGGTCTCGCAGACCCCGACCTATAAGGGCATCAAGATCACGTTCAAGCCGTTCGACGACACCGTGAACGGCGTGCACGACCCGCAAAAGGGCGCGCAGAACGTGCAGCAGATGCTCTCCGACCCCAAGGTCCTCGCGATGGTCGGCCCGTTCAACTCGAACGTCGCCCGGGCTGAGATCCCGATAGCGAACCAGGGACAGCTCGCGATGATGAGCCCGTCGAACACCAACGAGTGCTTGACGCAGCTCTTCCCGTACTGCGACCCCAAGCCGGCGGCGCTCCGCCCGACCGGTAAGAACAACTACTTCCGCATCGCCGCTCCGGACACCGTCCAGGGTCCCGCGATGGCGGACTACGTCATCAAGACGCTCAAGCTCACCAAGGTCGCCGTGTTCTCGGACAACGAGACCTTCGGCAAGGGCGTCGCGGACAACTTCGTGAAGCGCCTCACCTCCACCGGCGGCACGCTCACGAACCGTCAGGACTTCGACATGAAGACCACGAGCGACTTCAAGGCCTTCATCAACGCGGCCAAGGCCGCCGGCGCGCAGGCGATCTACGCAGGCGCCACCTCCGCGACCAAGGCCTGCATCGTGCGTAGCCAGATGGCTGGCATCCTCGATGTACCGTTCACCGGACCCGATGGCATCGGCGATGACCAGTGCCTCAAGGACGCCGGCGCGAACACCGCGAACATGTACTTCACCAACGCGGCGGGCGACGCCGCACAGAACCCGGACGCCGCGGCCACGGTCGCAGCGTTCAAGGTCGCGTACCCGAAGGCCTCTGACCTCGGGGCGTACACCTTCCCGGCCTACGACTGCGCCCTCATCCTCGTGGACGCAGTGAAGCGTGCGATCGACGCGAACGGCGGCAAAGTGCCGTCCCGCCAGCAGGTGATCGACGCGGTCCAGGCAACGAGCGGTCTTAAGGGGACCGTCGGGACGTACGCGTTCGACGCGAACGGCGACCCGAAGTCGGCGACCATGGCCTTCTGGTTCACGAAGGGCACGCCAGCGGTGTGGACCTTCCAGAGCCAGTTCAGCGTCCAGTAGCGACTCGACCCACGGCGAAGGAGGGGGCGGCAACGCCCCCTCCTTCCGTTCTCTAGAGCACCGCGAAGCGCTCGCACAGCGGAGGAAGGCGTAGTGGTCTCCAGCCTCGCCAGGGTCCGCGGGCGGCTCCTCGCCGGTAGTCGAGGACGAGTCCTCAATGGGATCCTCCTGATCCTCATCGCCGCGGCATTGGTGCTCGTCGCGACGAGGGCCATCGCCCTCGGGCCGGCCTACTTCATCCAGATCGTCGTCTACGGCCTGGCCGACGGCTCGATCTACGCGCTCATCGCCCTCGGGTACACGATGGTCTACGGCATCGTCGAGCTCATCAACTTCGCGCACGGTGATGTCTTCACGCTCGGCGGCTTCGTCTCGCTCTGGCTGATCCCGATCTTCGGGTTGGAAGAGGCGAAGTCAGTTGGTCCCGGCATCATCATTCCGCTCGTCGCGATCCTGGTGATCTCGATGCTCGTCTGCGGCGTCGTGAACGTGGCGATCGAGCGCGTCGCGTACCGCCCACTGCGCCACGCCCCGCGGCTGGCACCCCTGATCACCGCGGTCGGCATGTCGTTCGTCCTCGAGGGACTGATGTTCCTCTGGCGTGGCCCGTTCAATCTCCACTATCCCAACCTCCTCCCGGCCGACTCGATCTCGCTCGGAGGCAGCGCGTCGATCGCCTACAAGGACATCGCAGTCATCGTGATCGCCCTCGGATTGATGACCGCTCTAAGCCTGTTCGTCGAGCGGTCGAAGCTCGGCAAGGCGATGCGGGCGACGGCCCAGGACCGGGACGCCGCCGGCCTGATGGGTATCGACATCAACCGCACGATCGCGGCGACGTTCTTCATCGGGGCGCTGCTGGCCGGTGCGGGCGGGATGATCTACGGGCTGTACTTCACGAGCATCGCGTTCGATCTCGGCTTCTCCGCCGGCCTCTACGCGTTCACGGCCGCCGTCTTTGGCGGCATCGGGAACATCCAGGGCGCCGCGATCGGCGGGCTGCTCATCGGGATCGTGCGCGTGATCGTGGACGGGTACTTCGACTCGGCGTGGACCGACGTCGTCGTCTTCGCATTGCTCGTGCTGGTGCTGGTGTTCCGGCCGACAGGCATCATGGGGATGCGGGTGCCTGAGAAGTGACGGTGCTTCGAAGGATCTGGGAGACCGATCCGCGGAAGGATCCGAACCCGCTCGTCTATGCCCTGCTCGCGATCACGGCGGTCGCCTACCCCATCTGGGCCCAGGCCTCGACCGGGGGCCAGGGCGACTTCCTCATCAGCTTCCTGGCCGACGGCGGCGTGTACGTCCTTCTGGCGATCGGGCTCAACGTCGTTGTCGGGTTCGCGGGTCTGCTCGACCTCGGATACGCCGCGTTCTTCGCCATCGGCGCATACACCTACGCGTTCCTGGCCTCGGATCATCTCGTGGTCACCCCGCTCCAGGAGGCGGTACATCTGCCCTTCTGGATCGTCCTGTTCATCGGGCTGTTCGTCGCGGCCGCGTTCGGGATCGTGCTGGGCGCGCCGACGCTGCGGCTGCGCGGTGACTACCTCGCGATCGTGACGTTGGGATTCGGTGAGATCGTGCCTCGCGTCTTCCGCAATCTCGGGGTCTGGACGAGCGGCGTGAATGGCATCTCCGCGCTGGACAAGCCCCAGCTGCCGCTCTGGATCCAGGGTCCATGGTCCGGCGACCAGCTCGAGGTCGTCCAGAACTTCAAGATCATCCAGCCGCTCGGCTTCTACGTGATCATGGTGCTGCTCGTCGGCGCCTGCATCGTGTTGGTCAACAACCTCCGGATCTCGCGGATCGGCCGGGCCTGGATGGCGGTCCGCGAGGACGAGGTCGCGGCGGCGGCCATGGGCGTTAACACCGTGCGGGTCAAGCTGCTCACCTTCGCCATCGGCGCCGCGTTCAGCGGCTTCGCCGGCGCGTTCTATGGCGCGAAGCTCTCGCTCGTCAGTCCGGAGAACTTCGGCTTCTCCGTATCCATCACGATCCTCGTCATGATCGTGCTCGGCGGAATGGGCAACATCCCCGGGGTCATCGCCGGCGCGATCCTCATCTACGTCGTGATCTTCGGTCTGCTTGGTGCGCTGCCGCCGCTGGCGGAAGAGTGGGCGACGTCGCTCGGTCTCGGCTCGCTCGTCGCTCCGAACGGTGACTGGCCGGGCATCGCGCAGGAGGTCCAGCGGCTGCGGTTCCTGATCTTCGGCCTCATCCTCGTGCTCACGATGCTGCTCCGGCCACAGGGCCTCATTCCGAGTCGTGTCCGGCAGCAGGAGCTCACGAAAGGCGTCAACGAGGATCAGACGATCGAAGATGTCAACGCGGAGGCGGCGACATGACCGTGACGCCGGTCACGCCGGTCCCGGAGATCGTCTCGGCGGCTCAGGAATTCATACTCCGGATCGAGCACGTGACGAAGCGATTCGGCGGCCTCGTCGCGGTGGACGACGTGTCCTTCGACGTGAAGCGTGGCGAGGTGTTCGCGCTCATCGGACCGAACGGTGCCGGGAAGACCACCCTCTTCGATCTGGTTTCCGGGTTCACCCGCGCCGACTCGGGACTGGTGCGCATCGGCGAGCACGATGTGTCACGGCTGTCGCCCGACGGTC
>JANXXG010000380.1 GCA_025350745.1 Chloroflexota bacterium
TCACCGGTGACGGCCTCTCGCTGCTCACCGTGCAGGACCGCGCGACGGTGTCGAACATGTGTCCCGAGTACGGTGCCACCGCCGCGTACTTCCCGATCGACGCGCAGACGCTCCGGTATCTGCGGATCACCGGTCGCGGCGATGTCGTCGATCTGGTGGAGCGATACGCCAAGGCGCAGGGCCTGTTCCGCGTGGATGGCGCGCCGACCCCGACCTTCGACGAGGTGATCGAGATGGACCTCACGACGGTCCGTCCGAGTCTCGCCGGACCGAAGCGACCCCAGGACCGCGTCGATCTCCCGATGGTCTGGAGCTCGTTCCTCGGACCGAAGCCGACGACCGGGATCACTCGCGCCGGACTGACCGAGGGGCCGAAGAAGATCAACGACGCGGCCCAGACGCAGGTCGCCGCGGCAACGGTCGCGACCGCGGCGGTCGCGCACCTCCCGGCTTCTCTCGGCGGGGTGGTGGACGGCTCCGTTGTCGTCGCCGCGATCACGTCGTGCACGAACACGTCGAACCCCTCGGTCATGATCGCCGCGGGCCTCCTCGCCAAGAAGGCCGTCGAGCGGGGGCTAACGGTGAAGCCCCACGTGAAGACGACCCTCGCTCCCGGCTCCCGCGTCGTGACGCGGTACCTCGATCGGGCCGGCCTCACCCCCTACCTGGAGAAGCTCGGCTACTTCCTTGTGGGCTACGGCTGCACCGTCTGTCTCGCCGAGGGCGCGGGCGTGCTCATGTCCAACGGCATGGCCCGGCGGATCGAAGATCTGCCGCTCATGGGTGGCGCATCCGTCTACGCGCCGACGGGCCAGAACACCCTTGCGCATGCGCGCCAGGCGGCGACGATCGCGAACGGCACGCGCGACTGCGTGACGCTGACCCTTCAGGACGGGCGGACATTGACCTGTACCCCTGACCACCAGCTGCTTCGGGCTGACGGCACCTGGGTGCGCGCTGATCAGCTTCGCCTCGGTATCGACCGCGTCGTGATGGGGCTCGAAGCACCGATCGATGAGGTCGGTCCGGATGAGCGTGGCTGGACGCTGCGCTCGGCATCGTTCAACTTCGACATGTCCGCCCCGTGGGAGAGGCAGCGAACGCTTGCGTTCGCGCGGCTCCTCGGTCACCTCTTGGACGATGGATCGCTCAGCACCGCCGGTCAAGCGCGGATCCACGTCGGTCAGGCGATCGACCGAAAGGCGGTAGTGGACGACATCGAGATCGTGACCGGCAAACGCCCGGCGGGTTCGCGATACGACGAACGCAAGTGGTCGATCGTGCTGCCCAGCGAGCTCGGCGACGCCATCGCGGCGCTCCCTGGCGTCCGCATCGGCGCGCGCATCGATCAAGCGCCGAGCCTTCCGGAGTTCGTCCTCGACAGCCGCTGCCCTGTCGCCGTCGTGCGCGAGTTCCTCGGCGGTACCTTCGGCGCCGACGGTCACGGCCCGGTACTGAAGCGGATGAGCGACGACGAGCGGACGGCCACGCTCGAGCAGCCCGCGTATTCGCACGCGGTCCGGCTAGAGCACGTCGCCCAGCAGCGGCTGGTCATGGACCAGATCTGCATGCTCCTCGATCGGTGCGGCGTGGACGCCGCTGATGCCCGCATCTACGAGTACCCCGTACGTCGCTCCGCCTCGTCGTACCCCCAGGCGCAGGACGGGACACCCCGGATCGAAGTGCGATTGGACCTTCCCGACGGACTCTCATTCATCAAGAAGGTCGGCTTCCGTTACTGCGTCGACAAGGCGCTGCGCGCGAGCGCGGCGGCCGTGTACTGGAGGACGATCGACGCGATCGCCGAGCAGCGCTTGTGGATGATGGATCGCCTCTCGAGCCTGCACGTCGCGAAGCCCCAGCTGTCGTTCGCCGCGGCGCGCGCGCTCGCTTCGACGGAGCTCGAGCAGCGCGAGACGGTCGTGTTCCCGCACTACTCGACGCTGCAGGGGTCCGATCGCTTCGATCGCCTCATCGCGCCGCAGCGCGGGTTCCGGCCGCTGCACCGCAATGCCGCGGGCTTTCCGTCGCCGGTCGAGGTACTACGCGAGATCGGCGCGCGCGATTGGTTCGCCTTGCTGAGCCCGCGCTCCAGCGCGGACTTCTCGAAGCGCTACTGCGTCCCAAAGGAGGCGACCGAGCTGCCAACGTTCTCCCTGGGGGTCATCGACCGCCGGGAGGCTGGTGCCCGCCGAGTCTTTGATCTGTCGATCGACGACCATCACGCGTTCATCGCCGATGGAGTCGCGGTGCACAATTGCATCGGGAACACCGGACCGCTCGCGACACCCGAGATCGAGGCGGAGATCAAGGCCGGCGACCTGAATGTCGTTTCGGTCCTCTCCGGCAACCGCAACTTCGAGGGTCGCATTCACCCGCTGGTGAAGTCGTCCTACCTCGCCTCGCCGCCGCTCGTCGTGGCGTACGCGCTTGCCGGCACCGTGAACATCGACCTGTCGAGCGAGCCCATCGGCAACGATCGGAGCGGCGCGCCGGTCTTCCTCAAGGACATCTGGCCGGCACCCGAGGAGATCAGCGCGCTCATCGATGCGTCGATCACCGAGGAGATGTACACGACCGAGTACGGGAAGATCTTCGAGGGCGACCGCTTCTGGAAGACGATGCCGTCGCCGACCGGCAAGCGCGTACGCCACGACGAGCGGCGGCGAGGCGAGGTAGGACGACTTCACCAGCGGGTGAATGCGACCCTCGA
>JANXXG010000011.1 GCA_025350745.1 Chloroflexota bacterium
GGTCGGCCCGGGCAGCTTGCCCGATCCGTTACCACCGGTGAGCGCCGGGTTGATGCACACGACCGTGTCGACGATCCCGGCGGGGCGCTTGAACTCGTCCGGTGGGAGGCCGCCGGTGACGGTCTTCATGTAGTCGCGCCACAGGATGCCGGGCCCGAGCGCCGAGCTGATCCCGTTCATCTCGGAGTTGTCCGAGTTGCCCATCCAGATCGCGGTCAGCCGGGTCGGGGTGTAGCCGATCGCGAGCACGTCCTGGAGGTTGTCGGTGGTCCCGGTCTTCAGCGCCGCCGGCCGGCCGATCGTGGTGAACGGGCCGAACACGAACGAGCCATGCACCGGGTCGGTGTTGTCCTTCAGGATGTTCGTCATGATCCAGGCGTACCGCTCGTCGATGACCTGCCTGGTCTCGGGTTTCGTGGTGAAGTCGCTGACGATCTTGCCATTGCTGTCCACGATCTTCGAGATGAACGTGGGCTCGATCCGGCGGCCATAGTTCGCGACCACCTGGTAGGCGCTCGCCATGTCCAGGAGCCGCATCTCGGCCGCGCCGATGCCGAAGCTCAGACCCAGCCGCGACCGGTCGAATTCGCGGTTGATGCCGAGCTGGTGGATCGTGTCGATGATCGCGTCCACGCCGACCGCCCGGGTCACGTTGAGCGCCGGAAGGTTGAGCGACTCGCGCAGCGACTGACGGATCGTCGTCGGCCCGTGCTGCTCCTTCGTCGCGTCCTTCGGGTGATACGTCGTGGTGCTGCCGTCCGGCGCGTTGAACTCGATGTCATTCAGGATCGTGGACGCGGTCATGCCGCCCTTGAGCATGCCCGTGAGGTATGTGAACAGCTTGAACGTCGACCCCGGCTGCCGCAATGCGATGCCGGCGACGTCGTAGTCGCCCTGCACCTTCGGAGAATGGTCGTAGTAGTCCTTGCTGCCGACGTACGCGAGGATCTCGCCGGTCGTCGGGTCGATGGTGATGAGCGCGGCATTGTTCACGTTCGCGAACTTCAAGCCGTCGACGTGATCCTTGACCTCCTTCTCGGCAAGCTGCTGCATGTTGAAGTCGAGCGTCGTGTACACGCGGTAGCCGCCGCGGTAGGAGGCTTTCTCACCGAGCATCGTGATGAGCTGCTCACGCGCGCGGAACGTGAAGTGGGGCGCGTAGAGCGATGTCTTCGCCGGCGTCACCTTGATCGCCTCGGCGCCGGCCTGCGTGGCCTGCGCCGCGGTGATGTAGCCCTCATCGACCATCGCCTGCAGCACGAGCGTCCGGCGCGCGATCGCGGCGGCCGGGTTCTGGACGGGGTCGTACTCGGACGGTGCCTGCGGAAGCCCCGCGAGGAGCGCCATCTGGCCGAGCGTCAGCTGGTTCAGATCGGCGACGCCGAAGTAGGTCTTCGCCGCGGCCTTCAGTCCATAGGCCTGGTTGCCATAGAAGATCTGCGAGAGGTACATCTCGAGGATCTGCTGCTTGCTGAACGTACGCGTCGCTTCGACCGCGAGGATCGCCTCTTTGATCTTGCGGGTGATCGTCGGGTCATCCCCGAGGAGACGCGTCTTGATGAGCTGCTGGGTGATCGTGGAGCCGCCCTGCGCGACGCCGCCCCGCGCGAGGTTCACCTGGAGGGCGCGCACGATCCCGCCGAAGTCGACGCCGGGGTTCGTCCAGAAGCTGTGGTCCTCGATCGCGATCGTCGCCTGCTGCATGAGCAGCGGCACGTCGTCGAGCTTGACCAGCTCGCGTCGTTCGTCCTCGAGCGTGTAGAGGAGATGCTCGCCGGTGCGGTCATAGATATAGGTGGAGAGCGGGATGGGGACGGTCGCGAGGTCGTGGGCCGCCGGCAGATCCGCGGCGAAATACCCGAAGAAGGCCGCGGCCGCGCTGCCTGCGAAGATGCCGAGGGTGATCAGGATGGCGGTCAGGATGCCGGCGGTCGTCCCGAGCTTGCCGGCCGCGGACGGGCGGCGGGACATTCGGCCCCGGCGATGGGGCATGCGGTAGGCGCGATACGCCCGGCCGGGCGTCACCCCGTCGGTCCCCTGGGTCATACGACCGGCAGATGCACGGACCGTGCCGCGGCTGTCCTACCTGTGCACTGAGCGTCCAAGCAGCCGAACGATGGCGAGCGAGAGCCGCGAGAGCAACGACCGCTGTGCTGCGGCGGCGGGCACCTGGGGCGAGAGATCGCCGCGCAGGAGCCGCTGCGCTTCGCGAGCATCACCCTCCCAGCGCTGCACGATGTCGCGGTCACCATCCTTCAGGGTGTTCGCGGGTCCGCGCCGCTCCATCGCCGATTCAGCTTCCGGGATGCGCGCATAGACGTCGGCCAGGAACGCGTGCAGGGTCGGCGCCTCGCGCGCAACGGTGTGGCCGTGGATGTCCCACTGCCCCATCTCGAGGATGAAGGCCTGCTTCGTCTGATCGAACATGGTCGTGAGCTCGAGGTCGGCCGCAAGCTCACGGTCGAGCGCCGCTACCGCGCGCTCAAGCTCGGCCTGCGCCTCCGGTGTGCGTCCCACGGTCCGAGGCTACCACCTGTATACGCCGCTTGCACCTTCTGTATACGTTAGTTGTATGATCCGGCTCATGCCGCGCCCATTCGCGAAGGGCACCCCGCCCGCCGCGTACTTCCCCCTTGGCGGACCGGTGCCGGCCGGCGATCTCGTCGGCCGCGAGTCGTATATCCGCCGGGCCACCGCGCGGCTCGCCGACGGCGGACACATCCTCATCGCCGGTCCGCGGCGCATCGGCAAGACGTCGGTGATGCTGGAGATCCTCCGCCGGCTGCGCCGCAAGGGCCTGCACACCGCGTACGTCGACTGCATGGGTACCACCGACCTCCGCGGTCTGGGAGAGCGGCTCGTTGACGCGGTCCTCGAGAACGTATCGGGCATTGAGCGCAGCTTCGAGCACACCAAGGCGATCGCCGCCGGAATGCGACCAACGGTGAAGATCCGCTACGAACATGTCGAGCTGGCCCTCGAGCTGGCCCGGGAGAAGAACGCCCAGCGGTTCTTCGAGGGCGCGCTCGATCTTCCCCGGGCGCTCGCCGGCAAGACGGGCAAGCGCGTGGTGATCGCCTTCGACGAGCTGCAGGCCGCCGGGCAGCTGGGGCCACGCGTCTTCGATGTCATGCGCGCGCGGCTGCAGCCACAGCGCGCGGTCTCGTACGCATTCCTTGGCTCCGAAGAGGGCATCCTCGAGGAGCTGTTCAGCGAAAAGGGCCGGGCCTTCTACCGGTTCGCCACCCCTCTTGACCTCGCCGACGCGGCCGGTCACCGATTCGGCATCGCGCCCGACGACTGGCTCTCGTACATCACCGAAAAGCTGCATGAACGTCAGCTCCAGATCACGGAGTCGGACGTCGACACGGTCCTCGACGCCACCGGCGGGCACCCGCAGGACACCATGCAGGTCTGCGCCGCGCTCTACTACCTCATGCGCGACGCGGGGCTGCGACTCGTGACACCTGAAGCCGTCTCCGTCGCACTCGAGCAGTCGCTCCGCGAGCTCGAGCGGCCATTCGCGCTGCATTGGGCCGACCTCGGCAAGGGCAAGTACCTGCAGCAGGTCGCGAAGCGGATCGCTCACGCCGCGGTCCTCTACGCCGCCGACGGCGCCGGGGCCGTCCCCCGGGCGGAGGTCCTGCGAGCGCTCGCGGCACTCCAGGCGCGGGGACTCGTGACCCGGCTCGCGCGCGGCCGCTACGCGTTCGTCGAGCCGCTGTTCGGCGAATACGTCCGCCGCCTCGACGAAGCTATCGTGCAGAAGTGATCGGCGAACCGCTCGACCTCAGGCCCGGAGCCACGGTGCAGTACCTCGCCGCAGCCAGCAATGAATGGCAGATCGGGACGCTGGTCAAGGGATCGCCGAATGGCGAGGAATGGCTGGTGAAGAACCGCTTCGGGAAATACTGGCTGCATGTGAGCCGGCTTCGCCCGATGACGGAGCTGCCGGAGCACTAGACGGCCATCGCCAGTACCCCCGCGCGGACTCGAACCGCGGCTTCAGGCTTCGGAGGCCTGCGCTCTATCCACTGAGCTACGGGGGCGAGAGGGGCGCGGTGAAATGCCCTGCTCCCAGCGTCATCCTAACCTTGCCCCGTGAGCAAGAACCTGCCCGAGCGCGACAAGGAGCTCTCGCTGATCCAGCACCTGGGCGAGCTCCGCAGCCGCCTGATGGTCGCATCGTTCGGCGTCATCGTCACCACCACCGTCGCGTTCTTCTTCGCGAAGGACATCATCCTGCTCCTCGAGGCACCGGCCCATCTTGGCAAGCCGCTCCAGATCATCAGCCCGACGGAGGGCTTCACGACGTACATGCGCGTGTCGCTGTTCACCGGTATCGCGATGTCGATGCCGATCATCCTGTACGAGATCTACGCCTACATCGACCCCGCACTTCGGAAGAACGAGCGTCGGTTCCTGCTAACGCTCGGCCCGTTCGTGCTCCTCTTGTTCGTGGGGGGCATGGCCTTCTGCTATTTCCTGCTGCTGCCGAACGCGATCAACTTCCTGTTCACCTTCGGGAGCGACGTCTTTGAGGCATCGCCTCGGGCGAGCGAGTACATCTCGTTCGTGACCACGTTCATCCTTGGCGTCGGGATCGTCTTTGAGATGCCAGTGATCATCTTCGCCGTCACGACGATCGGCCTCGTGAAGCGATCCTGGCTCGCCAAGCAGCGACGGTACGTCGTGCTGCTGGTCTTCGTGCTCGGGGCGATCATCACCCCGACGCCGGACCCGTTCAATCAGACGCTCGTGGCGGTCCCGATGTATCTCCTGTTCGAGCTCGGGCTCGTGCTCGCGCGCATCGGCGAGCGCATGCGCCGCCGGGCGGACGCAAAGGCCGCAGCCGCGCCGTAGGCGCTCAGGCCGGGCCGGGCGGCTTCTTTTGGGTGGCCTCGGCGACCCGACGGCGCAGCTGCTCAAGGCGCGCCTTGAGTGCGGCCTCCGCTCCGAGATCGGTCGGCTCGTAATAGCGCCGACCGCTGAGCGAGTCGGGCAGGAAGGTCTCTGCCGGATCGAAATGCTCGGCCGCGTCGTGGGCGTAGCGGTACCCCTTCCCGTAGCCGAGGCCGCGCATGAGCCCGGTCGCCGCGTTCCGCAGGTGCAACGGCACCGGATCCGCACGGGTGCCCTCGACATCCGCCGCGAGCGCAGCATGCGCGCGTTTGATGGAGTCGGACTTCGGAGCAAGTGCCAGGTACACCGTGGCCTCGGCAAGCGGGTAATAGCCCTCCGGCATCCCGATGAGGTGCACGGCCTGCTGGGCGGCCGACGCGAGGACCAGTGCCTGCGGGTCGGCGAGGCCGACGTCCTCGCCCGCGAGGATGACCAGCCGCCGCGCGATGAACATCGGGTCCTCGCCGGCGTCGATCATCCGCATGAGCCAGTACAGGGAGCCATCCGGATCCGATCCGCGAAGGCTCTTGATGAAGGCGGAGATCGTGTCGTAGTGCGAGTCTCCCGCCCGGTCGTAGACGAGCGAACGGCGCTGCAGGGCGTCCTTCACCGCGGCGAGATCGACGCGGCGAACGCCGTTCGCATCGGCGGCCTGCGCGTCCGAGGCCAGCTCGAGGGTGTTCAGCGCGACGCGGGCATCGCCATTCGCGACGACGACCAGCGCTCCGAGCGCGTCCGGTTCGACCGAGACCGTCCCGTTCAGGCCGCGCGGGTCGGCGACCGCGCGCTCGACGATAAGCCGCACGTCTTCATCGCCAAGCGGCTGGAGCACGAACACGCGAGTCCGGGACAGCAGCGCGGAAATGACCTCGAACGATGGGTTCTCGGTGGTCGCACCGATCAGGGTGATCGTGCCCTCCTCAACGAAGGGCAGCACCGCGTCCTGCTGCGCCTTGTTGAACCGATGGATCTCGTCGATGAACACGACGGTCCGCTCACCGGTGGCGACCGCGAGCTGGCGCGCTTCTTCGATGACGCGCCGGAGGTCGGCGACCCCGGCGGAGACCGCCGAAAGGGCGACGAACCGGGCCTTCGCCCGACGCGCGGCGATCCCCGCGAGGGTCGTCTTTCCCGTACCCGGCGGTCCCCACAGGATCATCGAGGGGAGCAGACCGGCGTCGATCGCCTTTCGCAGGACGCGACCCGGACCGACCAGATGCGGCTGACCCACGTAGTCATCGAGGTCACGGGGACGGACCCGCGCCGCGAGCGGCTTGCCCGTCACCTTCGCGGCGTCATCGACGATCTCCGCGGTGAACAGCGGCGATATGCCGCTTGGTCGTTGAGAGCGCCGCGGATGTGGCATCTGGCGAGTATGCGCTGCGAGAGGCCCGTCGCCGTCGGACATCGGGTATTTTTCTGCGGCGAGCACATATAAGCCATTCTTGATATATGCTCGGAACGACCACGCGAAATGGGGAGCGTTTTGCTTACTGAGGCTTCCGCGCGCGATCTGCGCACGTACTACCGGGCGCTCGGCGATGACACCCGCCTGCGCGTGCTGCAGCTGCTCGCCACCGAAGGTGAGCACACCGTGTCGGCACTCGCGACACGGCTGCGGCTGTCGCAGCCGCTCCTTTCCTGGCATCTCCGCCGGCTGCGGCGCGCAGGAGTCGTTCGCACCGTGCGCGTGGGTCGTGAGGTCCGTTGCACGTTCGACCGCGAGCGCTTCGCCCAGCTCCACGAGCGCGGGTTCCGAACGCTCATGAACCCGCCGGGCACCGGACGGATCCGGTGAGCCACGGCCTCATGCCGAACGAGGTCGCCAGCGGGGCGCGCAACGGCCTCGCGCCGCTCGCGCGGGGCCTGCACCGCATCGGCATGACCGCGAACGCGGTCACCGTGCTCGGGGTGCTCATCACCATGGCCGGGTCCGCCCTCATCGTCATCGAGCGACCGCTGGCTGCGCTGATCGTGCTCCTCGTGGGCACGCTGTCGGACACCCTCGACGGTCAGATCGCGAAAGCTGCCGGCGGTGGGACGCGGTTCGGCGCATTCCTCGACTCAACGCTCGATCGCGTCTCGGATGCTGCGCTGTTCAGCGGTGCCGCGGCGCTCGGTGCGGGCCGTAGTGACGCGCCGCTGTTCTGGGCCGCGCTCGTCGGCCTGGTCGCTTCGTTCCTCGTGAGCT
>JANXXG010000013.1 GCA_025350745.1 Chloroflexota bacterium
ATGCCATTCACGTAGAGCACGCCCTCACCCTCGACGACGACCTCCAGGCGGTGCGGCAAGCCACCGAATGCGCGGACCGCGTCGGCGATGGCATCGGGAGCGATGCCCTGGATGTCACCAACGATGATCGCGGCCAGCACGTTGCTCACGTTGTGCCGACCGGGGATGCGCAGCTCGCGCTCGTGCAGCACCGGCGTGCGCGTCCCGCCCTCGACAAGCGCGAGCATGCCGTCCGCGTCGCGGTACGCACCGTGCTTCGGGCGCAGGGTCAAGGAGTACCCGCGGATCTCGGAGGGCACGCCTGTGTGGAGGGCGACCGTGGTCGGATCATCGAGGTTGAGCACGGCGATATCGCGCGGGCCCTGCCACACAAGGATGTTCCGCTTCGCCGCGACGTAGGCGTCGCGAGTGCCGTGCCAGTCAAGGTGATCCTCGAGCACGTTCGTGATGACGGCAAGGTGCGGGCTGCGGCCGAGCGTGTCCAGCTGGAAGCTCGAAAGCTCGAGGACCACGGTGTCGTCGCCGGTGATGGTCGGAAGCAGGTCGATGATCGATGTCCCGATGTTGCCGCCCGCGACGACCCGCCGCGGACCGAGTTCGAGGATGCGCGTGATGAGCGTGTAGGTCGTGCTCTTTCCCTTGGTGCCGGTGACCCCGATGATCGGGGCCGGGCAGAGCCGAAAGAACAGACCCATCTCGGTGAGCACGGGGATCTTCCGTTGCAGCGCGCGCTGCACCGTGGCAGAACGTGGTCGCACGCCCTGGTTGATGAATACGAACTCTGGGTCGGCGAGCGCGGCGTCGTCGCTGGACGGGCCGAGCACGAGCGCAGCCGGTGTGTCGCCCAACCGCGCGATGCCCTCGCCGAGCTGCTCGCGCGGCTTCGGGTCAGCGATCGTGACGTGTGCCCCGTTCGCGACGAGGAATCGCGCGATCCCCGCCGCTGCGCGGCCCTTGCCGAGGCCGACGATGGTGACCCGCCGTCCGGCGAAGTCCTTCGGCGCCACGTCGGGATCGAAGATGAGGCTCAAGAGCGGGGCCGTCCGATGATGCCGAGGCCGGTCCCGTTGGTGCCCTTGGCGCCGCGATAGCTCCACACGTCCGCGCCACCGCTCTGGGTGCAGAGGTCGCAGCGCTCGACGACCCGGACGCCGGCCTGCTCGAGCTGCTGCACGTTCGCCGACCAGAGATCGAAGACCGGACGGCCGTCCGCGCCCGCGAAGAGCAGGTCGGCACTGTCCGGACCGAGGCGCTGCCGGATGACGGCGGCGCGCTCGTCGTCGATGACGTAGCAGCAGGGACCGATGGACGGGCCGATCGAGGCCACGAGCCGAGCCGGATCGGCGCCCTCGTCGACCAGCGCTGAAACGAGCGCGACGGCGATGCGCTTGCTCGTCCCCTGCCATCCGGCGTGCGCCGCGCCGACGGGTCCGTCCGGATCGGCGATGAGGATCGGCACGCAGTCCGCCGCGGCCACGCCGAGCAGCAGGCCGGGCGTCGCGGTCCACATCGCGTCCGCTTCCAGCCAGGGATCCGTGACCGCGTCGGCGTGCACGACGCGATCGCCGTGCACCTGCTTGAGGCGAACCACCCGATCGAATCCGAGCCGCGCCGCGAGCGCCCGGCGGTTGCGCTCCTGCTCGTCGAGCGGGAACACGCCCCCGGCCATGCTCCCGAGCGCCCGCGTCGTGAATCCGCCCACGAGGCCGAGCGAGGATAGGGCGGGCGATCGCAGGATCCCGTCGCGCTCCACCCAGGTCGCCTCCACAAGGGTCATACCGGGGTCACGAAGGCGAGGATCGCCGCGACGATCCCGGCGAGCGCGCCGATGAGCCAGAACCGGATGGTCACCCGCTGCTCAGGCCAGCCCAGCAGCTCGAAGTGGATGTGGAACGGCGCCATCCGGAAGATGCGCTTGCCGCGCAGCTTGAAGCTGCCGACCTGGAGGATCACGGAGACCGTCTCCGCCATGAAGATCACGCCCGCGACGGGCAACAGGACGATGAAGCCCGTCGTGAGCGCGACCGTCGCCAATGTGGCGCCGAGCGCGAGCGCGCCGGCGTCGCCCATGAAGTATTCGGCCGGGTGCGCGTTGAACCACAGGAAGGCCAGGAGCGCGCCGACGATCGCGGCGCAGATCACGACGAGCCACGGAAACCCGCGGGCCGCCGCGATGAACGCGAACGAGAGGAAGGCGAAGACGCAGGTCCCGCCGGCCAAGCCGTCCAGACCGTCGGTCAGGTTCACGCCATTTGACGTGCCGACGATCGCGATGATCGCGATCGCCACGAACACCGGCGCGCCGATCTCGACCTCGCCGATGAACGGCACGAACACACCGGTGATCGCGAAGTGCCGCTGGATGTAGAGCGCCGCCACGACGGCAACGATGAGCTGCCAGATGATCTTGTGGCGGCCGCGGATCCCG
>JANXXG010000041.1 GCA_025350745.1 Chloroflexota bacterium
GTTGGAGCCGATGACCCCGAAGGCCTTGCCTGCGTCGACGGTGAACGAGACGTCACGAAGCGCGATGACGTCATCCGCCGGCGCGTACTGACGGAGCACGACCTCCTTCAGGGTCCGCCGCCGCTCGCGGTGCAGCCGGTACGTCTTCCCCAGGCCGTCCGCGACGACCGCGTGGGTCACGCCCGGCGCGCGATCACGGCGACGAACACCGGCGCGCCGGCCTCGAGGAGCTCGATGGTGTCCACCGTTGTGAAGCCCGCGGCCTCGCACATCGTGCTGATGAGCGCACGGGGCGCGGGGCGCTTGCGACGCGGATCGAGCCAGAAGCGGTCCGGCTGGGCGACCGCGGCCGCGGTGTTGAACGCGATCACCGTGAGCGTGCCGCCCGGCGCGAGCGCCCGCCTGCACTGGCGAAAGAGGACGAGGAGGTGTCCCGGGTCGGTCCGCTCAGCGATCCCATATGCCGCGATCGCGTCGAGCGCGCCATCCGGCGTGGAGCGGAGGTGGAACTCGGGCTCGAGCTGCGTCGCCGCCACGGCCTGCTCGCCCGCGGCGCGCACGATCGCCGCATCGGCGTCGATCAGCCGGGCGCCGAGCGCTTTCGCGAGGCTGACCGATCCGAACGCGATCGCGGCCTTGGGGGTGCCGAGCCGGGCGGTCAGTGCCGTCAGCTCCACGCCGGCGAGCTCATCGGTCGCCCCGAGCGACTGCGCGAGCGCGGTCAGCTCGAGCTCGCTCACCTGCGCCGCGCTCTCCTTCGCCCGCAACGCTTCTTCGAGGAAGAGCAGCCGCCGGTCGATCTGCGGCGCCGAGCGCGCATCGAGCATCTCGAGCATCCGGGTCACGAGACGATTGACCCGATCCTGCCGCTGCACGGTCACCATCAGCCAGCGCCGCACGAGCCCGAGCGCGCCGCGACGGGCGGTCGTGATCACCGGTCCCACGAGCGGACGGTGGGAGCGCGGGTCGTATTCGGCCTCGCCGAAGTAGCCCGGGAGCGCCGCGAGCGGATCCCGAAGCTCGTCGATAAGACCGTCGTGCTGCGGTGTTTTCTGGTCGCTCATCGGTCGCGAGTGTATGAGGGTCAGGCCGCGAACAAGAGGTCCGTGACCACGACGTCGCGACCGATGATCGGCCCGACCTGCGGCTCGATCCGACCGCTCTTGGTGAGCTGGTAGCAGCGATAGCCGTACGACGCGAGGAGCGCGCGGCGCTCGTCGTACCGTTCGCCGCTCTGGTCCAGCAGGTACGTGTTCAGCTCGCACACGACGTGCGTGACCGCGCGTCGCGCGAGCAGACCGCGCGCGCCGGCGAGCGCGCCGAGCTCCGCGCCTTCGAGGTCGAGCTTCAGCAGATCGATCGAGCGCAGCCGCGCGCCGTCGGCGTACTCGTCCAGCGTGACCATCGGGACGCGCTCCACGGTCCCGCGGCCGACCCGGATCGCCGTCGCGCCCCACGCGAGGATGCCGGCGCCATCGGGATCGATCGGCAGCTCCAGCTCGAGCGTGCCCGCGGTCGGTCCGAGGGCCACGCGGTTGAGGTGCACGTTCGTCGCCCGGTTGCGCGCGACGTTCGCAGCGAGCGCGGCGTGGGTGCTCATGACCGGCTCGAACGAGTGCACCGCGCCGCTCTTCCCGACGCAGCTCGCCGCGAGCAGCGTGATGTAGCCGATGTGCGCGCCGCCATCGATGACCGTGTCGCCGGTGCGGAGGAGGTACGGGTAGATCCAGGAGACCTCGGGCTCGTACTCGCGCTCCGAGGCCATGTGGCGCTGGAGCGGGTCGCGCTCATCGAGCTCGAGCTCGAAGCCGCGCTTCATGCGCACGACGGTCGTGGGAAATTGAGAAGTTGCGATATTCGTAGTACCCTCCTCACATGAAGAGTCCGCGGCTCGTCACGCTACGTCCGAACGGCCAGCTGACGCTGCCGGCCGACATCCGTGCCAGCGCCCACGCCGACACGGGCGACGTCTTCGTCGCGGAGGTCGAAGACGACGCGATCGTGCTGCGGCCCAAGAAGCTGGTCGATGCAGCCCAAGCGTACTTCTGGACAGATGAATGGCAGGCCGGCGAGCGCGAAGCATCCGACGACATCGCCCACGGGCGGGTCAAGACATCCCGGAGCGCCGCGGCGCTGATCGCTGACCTGCAGAAGGTCCGCGCCAAGCGCCGGTGAACTTTCGCCGCACCGCTCGATTCGAGCGCGCATACGCGAAGCTGACGGCGGCCCAGGCAGCGCGAGTCATCGAGGCGATCGACCGCTTCGCGAATGATCCGGCCCATCCGTCGCTTCGGGTGAAACGAATGCAGGGGACCGCCAACATCTGGGAGGCGCGCGCGAGCGACAGCCTCCGCTTCACATTCGAACGGGATGGAGACGTCGTCGTCCTCAGAAATGTGGGCGCACATGACCCGACACTTCGCCGGCCATAGCCGGCGGGGTCTGGGCTAGGGGTTCTTGCGGAGGAAGACGTTCTGGGTGACGTTCCCAGCGCGGCCGGCGATGACGACCGGCCCCGTCGAGCGGTACCCGCTCTTGATGTACGTGATGCCCCACCGGAGATTGCCTTGGCCGATCCAGAGATCGAGCG
>JANXXG010000073.1 GCA_025350745.1 Chloroflexota bacterium
ATCGCCCAGGCGAAGCGCAGCCCCGCGCCGCCCGACAGGAAGATGGCGGAGAGCTCGAGGAACCCGAGGCTCAGGATGAACGTGAGCAGATTCCCGGCGACGCCGCGCGAGAGCAGGACCGCGAACAGCGTCCCGAGCATCGCGCCGTTCTCAACAAGCGCGTAGATGGTCAACAGGCCGAGGGTGAGGCCGCCGCCGAACGCGACGACCGACACGGAGATGTTGTTCGCGATGATGAGCGGCCCGGCCACCGGGCGGGCGTCGATCGGGATCTCGCTGCCCGGCACGCGACGCACGAGCTCCTCGCGCTGTGTCGCAGGGAGCGACGACGCCGCGACCTCCGGGCTGATGAGCCCCGACGCGAACGTCACGATCGCCGGGACGAGGAACACGAGGAACGCCGCGAGGGTGTAGGGAAGGCTCGCGCGCGCGCTCTGCGGGACGTCCCGCGCGATGAAGCGCCACAGCCGGCCGCGGCCGGCGGGTGCCTCGCTGTAGACGATCGCGTGCGCGGCGGCGACGAGGTCGTTCAACCGTTCCGCGACGGCGTCGCGCTTGAAGTCGCGTTGCGCGATCGCGAGATCGCTCGTCGCGATGCGGTAGAGGTGGCCGACCTCGAGCGTCTCATCCGCTCCGAGCCGGGTGACCCGGCCCTGTGCGGACTCGACGAGCGCCGCGAGCCGGCTCCAGCGGGCCCGGCGATCCTCGACGAAGCGATCGACCGAGATCGGCACGGCTCGACCGTACCATGCGCACATGGCGGTCTCGCTCGGGCGGCTCGAGGTCGAAACGGCGGATCACGTCGTGCTCCGCTACGACCTTGCCGGCGCCGGCACGCGCGGGTCAGCGGCCATCATCGACGGGCTGCTGTCGGTGCTCATGGTGCTTGGGCTTTCCATCGCCGCGGTCCTCATCGGCTCGCGGCTGCCGCCATCCGTCGCGACACAGCTCGCCGGCGTCACCGCGTTCCTCATCCTGACCAGCTGGGTCGCCTACTTCGTCCTCCTGGAGTGGCTCTGGAACGGCCAGACCGTCGGGAAGCGCCGCGCGGGACTGCGGGTCATCGGACCCGATGGCGAGCCCGCCCGCTTCACCGCGGTGCTCATCCGCAACCTCGTGCGCCTGGTGGACTTCCTACCGGGTTGGTACGCCCTTGGCGTCGTGATGATCTTCGTCACGCCGGGCTCGCAACGACTCGGTGACCTTGCCGCCGGCACATACGTGGTCCGTGCGCCAAAGCCCCGGCTCGATTGGCTCTCGCTCCGCACGCTCGAGCCGATCACCGCCGCCGGGGGTCCGCTGCCGGTGGGCGCGTCGTTGCGTCTCTCCGGAGAGTCGCAACGGATCGTCCGTGAATTCGTGGCGCGTGAGGGGACGCTCTCGGCTCGCGACCGCGCGACCCTTGCGGCACTCATCGCCCGGCCGTTGCGCGCGGCAGTGCCCGACATCGACGAAGCCGACGACACCGCCTTCCTGCACCGGATCGCGGCCTCCCTTCGCGCCGCCGGGAACAGCAGCACCGCCGGCAATGAGGACCTCCGAACCCCCGCGAAGGGATCGCGGTAAGGAAATCAGATGGAGATCAGCCGGCGGGCGTCATCGTGTTCGCGGCGCTGGGACTCTTCGTTCGACGCCGGAGCGCGCGGGGCGGTGTCCGGGGTGCGAGGTGGTGCTCTAGGACGTCACGATGCGCTCCGCGTACGCGCTGTAGCCGCCGTCGAACACGCGAACGCGGCCCTGGTCCATCGCGACGATGCGATCCGCGACGCGATCGAGGAAGTACCGGTCGTGGGAGACGACGACGACGGTCCCGTTGAACTCGTCGAGCGCGGCCTCCAGCACCTCTGCCGAGGCGATATCGAGGTTGTTCGTCGGCTCGTCGAGGAGCAGGCAGTTGGCCGATGAATACATGAGGCAGGCCAGCTGCATCCGGCTCTTCTCGCCACCGGAGAGCTTCGCGATGGGGAGCTGCGCCGAGGCGTAGGGGATGAGGAACTTCAGCAGCTTGGCCACGGCCTCCCCTTCGGTCATCGGCCGGACCGCCCGCAGCGTCTCGACCGGCGTGCGCCGCGGGTCGAGGGTCTCGTGGTGCTGCGCATACCGGGCGCGCTCGATGCTCGGCCCGACCCACACCGTGCCACCGTCCGCGTCGCGCTCGCCGGTCAGCAGGGACAGCAGCACGGTCTTGCCTGCACCGTTCGGCCCGATGATGCCGATGCGCTCGCCGTTCTGGATCACGAGGTCCGCATCCCGAACGATCGGCCGGCCTTCGAGGCTCACGGTCGCACCTTCCAGGCGGATCGCGATCGCGCCCCCGCGGATCCGTGGCCTGAAGGACAAGGCCATGCGGCGCCGCTCGAGCACCGGTCGCTCGACCTTCTCCATCCGGTCGATCTGACGCTGCTTGTTCCGGGCCTGCTTGATGTGCCGCTCGTCGACGACGATGCGGGCCCAGAGCTCGAAGCGCTTCACCGCAGCCTCGAGCCGGGCGATCTCCTTCTGCTGCGAGGCGTAGTCCTGCTGCTGGCGGCGTAGCGCGATCTCCTTCTGCGTGATGTACGCGGAGTAGTTGCCCTCCCAGAGCGTGAGGCGGGCGCCATTGACGACGCCGGGCTCGAGCTCGGCGATC
The DNA here is from genome assembly GCA_025350745.1 of Chloroflexota bacterium. Taxonomy (GTDB): domain Bacteria; phylum Chloroflexota; class Limnocylindria; order P2-11E; family P2-11E; genus UBA4735. Next base: position 2,630 of record JANXXG010000073.1, read on the forward strand.
TGCTCGACGGTGTCATCGAGGAGGTAGCGGTCGTGCGAGACGATCACGACCGCGCCAAC
>JANXXG010000082.1 GCA_025350745.1 Chloroflexota bacterium
ACCTGGATGCCCGCGGCGCGGCACTCGAGGTCCGGTCGGGAACCGGAAGCGGCGCCGGCTTGTACGAGGGGCAGTAGACAACTCCGTGGAGGGCCGACCACTGGAGCAGCATGGCGAATCCGCATTGGTGGAGCGTGCCCGACGTGGCGACCACAACGCGTACGGAGAGCTGGTCACCCGCTATCAGGCTGTGGCCGCGCGGGTCGCGTACGTGATCACCGCGAGCGCCGCTGATGCGGAGGACGTCGCGCAGGATGCGTTCGTGAAGGCGTACTACGCCCTCGACCGCTTCCGTGAGGGCGCGCCGTTCCGGCCGTGGCTCCTCCGCATCGTCGCCAACGAGGCGAAGAACCGCAGGGTGGCCGCAGGCCGCCGTCCGACGGTGGAGCTCACCGCCGCGACGGACCGCGCCTCGGGTGAGACGGCCCTCTCGCCTGAGGACGCGGCCGTCGCGGCAGACCTCCGCTCCGGTCTGCTTGCGGCGATCGCCACGCTTCGCGAAGAGGACCGCCTGGCCTTGACCTATCGCTACTTCTTCGAGCTCTCCGAGACGGAGATGGCGGATGCGCTCGGCGTCGCGCGCGGCACGGTGAAGTCGCGGCTCTCCCGCGCGATGGGCCGGCTGCGCGAGGTGTACTCCGATGACTGAGCTGCGGATGACCGACGACCGCCTCGCGGCCGCACTCGCCGACCTTGGTGCGCATATCGCGTACCCGCCGACCCCGGATGTCCGCGGGCGCGTCCTCGCGCGGATCAGCGACCCTCAGAGGGCCGCGTGGTGGCGCGCATTCGCGTCAGCGCGCTACGGGTTCGCGCCCGCGCTCATCACGCTTGCGCTCGTCCTCGTCAGCCTGCTCGTCATTTCGCCGGCGGCTCGCGCGACCGCGGCGGACATCCTGCGGCTGCGCGGCGTCGAGATCTTCCGCGGTCCGGTGCCGACCCCGAGCCCGACGCCCTCGCGGTCGCCCGGAGCGGCCGTGCCACCGACGGCGTCGCCCGGACTGGACCTCGGTGCCCTGGTGGGCCTCGACGAGGCCCGGGCCCGCGCCGGCTACCCGGTCCTCGTCCCGACCGACGGGCTGCTCGGTGCGGCTGACGAGGTCTACCTCCGTACGCTCGGGGGCTCGAACCAGGTCTCGTTCCTCTACCGGGTGCGCTCGGGCATCCCGCTGTCCGCCGAGGCGGGCGTCGCTGCGCTCGTGAGCGAGTTCGCGGGAACCGTCGACGAGCAGTTCTTCGGCAAGGTGCTCGATCGCGGCACCACGCTCGAGAAGGTGACGATCGATGGCCAGCCGGGGTTCTGGATCCAGGGCCAGCCCCATCTGTTCTTTTACAGCGCCGGTGTCGCCGGTCAGGTCCAGCAGGAGACGCTGCGACTTGCCGGCAACACGCTCATCTGGCAGCGGGGCAGCCTGCTGCTGCGTTTGGAAGCGCAGGTGGACAAGGCCACCGCCGTTCGGATCGCCGCCAGCTTCGAGTAACGACCGGAGCGCTCTCACCCGAACGGGGTAATCCATCCTGCGAATTGACCGTCCATCGACACTGGAGGAGATGACTCCCCAGGATGGCGTGGCCGTGACGACCGAAATGGCGGACCGCTCGGCCGATCTCGAACAGCTGAAGGAGGGCGCCGCCCTCCTGACCCAGCACGGGAACCGCGTGGCCGCGCTCGCTGTGCTGTGGGCGGCCGTCGCGATCGACCCGGTCGACCACTCCGTCCATCGCCGCCTGGCCGCGACCCTCGCGAGCGGCGGCGACGTCGATGGCGCCGCTCATGAGCACGCTCGCTTCGTCGAGTTCCTGATGGCCCGCGGCGACATCGAGGGTGCGACCGCCGAGCTGCACTACGCGGCGCAGACCCTCGGTCGGGTCCAGCCGCTCGTGGACGCTGTCACGATGATGGTCGCCCAGCTCCCGGCGCTTCTTGAGACGGCGCGCGAGCGGACAGGCCCCATCGCATCCCCGACCGCCGAGATGCACGAGGAGCTCGGTCTTGCGATGCCGATCGTCGACGCGAGCGTCGTTCACCTGCCGGTGCGGCACGCGACGCGCGTCATCTTCCACACCTGCCTGCACGACGATGGCGAAGCCGCGTGGTTCCAGCTCGAAGGTGGGACGTCCGACGACCTTCCCGAGAAGGTACGGCTGCTGCGCGGCAGCGAGGTCCTCGAGACGCGCCGCTGCATCCTGATGCCGGCCGGCAGCAAGAGCCACGCGCGCCCCGACGGCGAGAGCAGGGTCTGGGTCGTGCTGCGGGCGCCGGAGGAGATGCTTCGCGCGATCGATCGTGACGAGGCCGACGACTACACGGTCGAGGCGCTCGTGAACGGTGAGTGGCTGGCGGTCGATCTCGAGGACACCGGCTGCCGCTTCGGGATGAAGCGCCGGGAGACCCGCACGGCCTAGCGACCGTTCCGTCGAGTCGGGGTGGAGAGACTTGAACTCTCGACCTCTGAGTCCCGAACCCAGCGCGCTACCAAACTGCGCCACACCCCGTCGGAGACGACAGTCTACCCGACGCCACCGCACGGAGTGCGCAACACTCACGCCCGATGAGCGTCGACCAGGCCGTCTTCGCCTTCGCGGGCTCGATCGGATCGGTCGGAGCTGTGATCGCCGCGGCCCATCGTGACCCGCGCGCGAGCGGGACGGCGCTCGCGGTCACGCTCCTCTCGCTCGCCGTCCTCTACGCCGGGCTTGCGGCGCCGGCCCTTGCGGCCGTAGCCCTCGCCCTCGCCGTCTTCGTGACGCTTCCGCTCATCGTGCACCTGACGGTCGCGGCGCCTCGTGTGCACATCGAAGGCGGACCGTCCGTCGCAGGCGCCGGTCTGTTGATCGGCGCCGCATTGCTCGCGATCCTCCTGTCCGCCGTCGCGATGGGCGAGGTGCCGATGAACGTCTCGGTCCGATCGAGCGACGGCTACGACGTCAGCGCGCTGCGTGACGGCGTGACCGGTCGCGGACTGGTCGCGACGGGGACATCGGTCGTGGCGCTTGCCGCTGCGGCGATGGTCGCGATCGGCGTGGGACGCGATCGGCGGACACCCCGGTGACGACGACGGCGTACCTCTCCATCGCTGCGGTCCTGTTCACCGCCGGCGCGCTTGGCACGCTGTTGCGTAGCAGCGCTGCCGGCCGGCTCATCGGCGTCGAGCTCATGCTGGCGGCGGCGACCCTGACGTTCGCCGCCGCGGGCGCGGGCTTCCGCGAGCTCGACGGTCAGGTCGCCGCGCTCATCGTCGTCGCCGCCGGGGTCGCGCACGCGATCGTCGGATCCGCCCTCATCGCGAGCCTGCGAGAGCCGCGATGACCCTCGTTCTGGTCGTCGCGATCCCTCTTGCGACCGCCCTCGCGATCGCCATCGTCGGTGGCCGGCTTGGGCGGCGCACGCTCGGGATCCTTACGACGGTCGCGATGACGTTGTCGTTCGGCGCCGCGCTATCGATGGTCGCGTCCCTGCGCGACCGGCCGAGCCTCACCGCGTTCGTCGGGCCGTGGCTGCCGCTCCCCGGCGCCGACCTCGCGCTCGTCGTGGACAGCTCGATGCTGGCCGTGACCCTCGCCGTCACCGGCGTCGCAGCGCTCATCGCGCTCTACTCGATCGACTACCTATCCGACGACGGCGGATCGCGAGGATTCTTCGCGGCGTTCGCGCTCATCGTCGGGGGCACGCTGCTCGTCATCCTCGCGGCAAACCTGCTCCTCGTCTTCGCGGGCTGGGAGCTCGCGGGTGTGGCGGCGTATCTCCTCGTCGGGCATCACCGCGATCGGGCGCCGGCCGCGCGCGCCGCGGTCACGCTCTTCGTGACCGAGCGGATCGGCGACGCGGCGCTCCTCTCCGGGACGCTCGTGCTGTTGAGCACGCTGCACACGGTCGATCTCGCGCAGCTGGGCGGCGTCTCGATCGAGCACGGCAGCATGGCCGGCGGCGCGCTCGCGGCTGCGAGCGTCCTCCTGCTCATCGGGGCGCTCGCGAAGTCCGCCCAGCTCCCGCTGCACGGATGGCTCGCAGACTCGGCCGAGGCCGCGACACCGGTGTCGGCCGTTCTGCAGACGGTCGCCGTCACCAGTGGCGTCGTCTTGCTCATGCGGATGCGCTCGATCCTCGTGCCCGACGTGCTCCATGCCGCGGCGTTCATCGGCGGCCTCACGGCCTTCGCGGCCGCGCTGGTTGCCATCGCGCAACGCGACGTGCGGCGGGTGCTCGCGTGGTCGACGATCTCGCAGGTCGGGCTCATGTTCGTCGCCGCCGGGCTCGGCGCGCTGTTCGCGGCACGCTTCCAGCTCATGGCGCACGCGTTGCTCAAGGCGGTGCTCGTCCTCGGCGCCGGGTCGGTGCGGCGGGCGGTGGGGGACGAGTCGGATATCGGGCGGTACGGCGGGCTGGGGACCCGGATGCGCTGGACCGCGGGCGCGTTCGGGATCGGCACGCTCGCGCTCGCCGGTATTCCTCCCGCGGCCGGCTTCTTTGCGATCGCGGCGATCGTGAGTGCGGCGTTCTCGGAGAGCGAGGCGCTCCTGACCGCGCTCGTGCTGCTCGCGACCCTCGCATCGGCATTTGCCGGGGTGCGGCTCTTCGCGCTGATGTTCGCCGCTCCTGCGGCGTCCGCGCGCGAGGCCCACGAGCCGCCACCGCTCCAGGACATCCCGTTCCTGGTGCTGGCACTCGGAGCGCTCGGATTCGGTGCGGTCGTGAGCGCCGGGATCCTTCCGATCGGGAGCGGACCGACCGATACGACGCCGCTGTGGCTGCTGATCGCGACCTTCGCGGTCGCGCTCGCCGGCGCGGTGTGCGCATGGCTCGGCTACCGGCACGGGCTGCCGAGGGCCGCGCGCATCGAGAACGCGATGGACTGGGCCCGCAACGGCCTCGGCACCGACGCGGCGTACGCACGCGGCATCGCGCGGCCGGTGGCCGCCGCCGCGCGGGAGCTCGAGGCCGGCGCCGAGCGCGTGAACGAACACGCGATCGATCAGCTCGCCGGAGCCGCCCTTTCGGTGTCCCGGGCAGTGCGCCGCTCGCTCCCGGAAGGTCCGCAGGCCCGGCAGGCAGTCGTGCTCGCGGGCACGCTCGCACTGCTCGCGTTCTGGACGTTGAGCGGCCGGTGACGGCACTGGACGTCCTGGTGATCCCGCTCATCGCTGCGGCGGCGTGCGCGCTTCCCATCGGGACCCTCGCCCGCCCCCTGGCGATCTTCGCGGGCCTGCTGACGGTGGTCGCGGCGGGTGCATCCGCGTGGGTCGGGGGCAGCCCGTTCGAGAGCGTCGTCTGGGCCGGGCCGCTCGGCGCTCAGCTTGTCGTCGGGATGGACGGAATGTCCTCGGCGCTGCTCATGCTGAGTGGCGTGCTCTTCGCGGCCGGTGCAGCCGCGAGCGGGGGCGTGCGCTCGCCACGCGCCTACTTCGCCCTCTGGTCGCTGCTCCAGGCCACCGTCGCCGGCATCCTCATCGCCCAGGACCTCATCCTGTTCTTCGCGTTCTGGGAGGCCCTGCTCCTCCCGCTGACGCTGCTGATGTGGCACTGGGGCGGCGCCGATCGGAGGGCGGTGACGTTGCGACTCCTCCTCTCCTGGATGAGCGGTAGCGCGCTCCTGCTCACCGGCATCCTCGCCCTCGGTGTCGGAGCGCGCACGTTCGCGCTCGCTGACCTGGGCGGGTATCGGCTGGCCGAAGGCAGTCAGGTGCTCTTCGCGCTGCTGTTCCTCGGGGCCTTCGCGGTGCGACTGCCGCTGTTCCCGTTGCACGCGTGGCATGCGCGCGCATACCTCACGGCGCCCCTGCCCCTCGCGATCGTGCTCGCGGGCATCGTCTCGAAGACCGCCATCTACGCCATCGCCCGGATCTGTCTGCCGCTCTTCCCGCGCGGCATGGCCGACCTCGCGCCCTACCTGATCGCCCTCGCGACGGTCGGTTCGCTCTACGGGGCGCTCCTTGCGATGCGCCAGCGCGACACGCGCACCTTCATCGCGTATGCGACCCTCTCGCAGCTCGACTTCATCGCGCTCGGCGTGTTCGTCGGCTCGCCGGAGGGACGTGCGGGCGCGCTCATCGCGAGCGTGTCGCACGGACTGGTCGTCGCGATGCTGCTCCTCCTTGCCGGGTCCCTCGCAGGACGGCTCGGGTCGTTCGAGCTCGGGACCGGGGGCCTCGCATCCCGCGCACCGGTGCTCATGACGTTCTTCATCGCCGCGGTCTTCACGTTGATCGGCGTGCCGGGGTCCAGCGGCGCGCCGGGTGACCTCCTGATCCTCGCGGCGACCTTCGCGCGGTCTGCCGGCGTCGGCCTCCTCGCCGCACTCGTCATGATCCTGTCCGCCGTGTACGGCGTGGGCCTGCTGCGGATGGTGTTCTTCGGTCCGGTCGCAGCCGTGGCGGAGAGACCGGACCTTCGCTGGCGCGAGCGCGCGCTCCTGATCCCGCTGCTGGTGCTCGTGATCGTCTTCGGCGTGGCGCCGCGGATCATCGGAGATCTCGAGGTGCGCGATGTGCCGGCGACGGCGGGACCAGGCCGATGACCGGCGCAGCCTGGGACGGCAGCAGCGTGTTCTTCGGATCGCTCGTCGCGGTCGTCGTCGCAGCCCTGTGTTCGCTCGCGGCCACCCAGCCGCGATCCGGCGGCCGTCGTGTTCGGGAGCTCGTGCTGCTCATGTTGTCGGCGATCGGCGCCGTCGTTACGGTCGTCGCCACCGACCTCGTGGTCCTCTTCGGCGGTCTCGTCCTGGTCACGGTCCCGCTCTACGCGGCGACGGGGGGTCGTGGCACCCGCGCCGTCGAGCGCGCGGTGCCCGGTTTCCTGCTGGGTGCGACCGCGACCGCGACGGCGGGTTACGGGATCGCGCTGCTGTACGCGTCGACCGGCCAGACCGCCTACGCCGGGCTCGGTCGGGCGACGGCCAACCCGTTGTACCTGGCCGGTCTCGCACTCCTCTGCGCGGGCCTCGTGACGCATCTGGCGCTCGGGTCCGCCGCGCGCCCTTCGATCCTCCGCAACGTCGCCATCGCCGCCGCGCTCATCCGGCTCGTCGCCGCCACACGCAATGGCGATGTTGCGCTCGATTGGGAAGTGACGCTCGCGACGCTCGGGGCGCTCGCGGTCGTGGTCGCCGGTCTCGGCGCGCTCACGGAGCGGCGCATCGGCAGGCTCGTCGGGTGGGCCCTGATCTCCCAGCTCGGCTACAGCGCGATCGGCGTCGCGGGGTCGGCGGCCCCCGCGGCAGCATTCTCGCTCGCCGTCTACGCGGCGCTCGGGATCGGCATCTTCGCCTTTGTGGCGGTCCTTCCCGAGGCCGACGATCCGACGCTCAGCGATCTCGCAGGGCTTGCCCGCCGGCGGCCGGTGCTCGTGGTCGGGCTCGGGGTGCTCGTCGCGGGGCTCATCGGCATCCCGCCCACGGCGGGCTTCATCGCGAGACTCTCCCTCTTCGAGGCAGCGGTGCGCGCGCAGCTCCTCTGGCTCGTCCTCGTTGGGGCTCTGGCTGCCGTGGTCGGCGCCGCCTCGTACGGACGGATCGTTCTCGCGTGCTTCGCGCCACCGCGTCTGGATGCTGTCGCCCCGCCGCGGGCGCGCGTCGCCACCGCCGTCGTGCTTCTCGCGGCGCTCGCGGTGCTGATCGTCGGGGTGTTCCCGGGGCCGCTGCTCGAGCTCGTTCAGACTGTTCGCTTCTGAGCGCTAGTCCGGCACCGAGCTCCGCTTTGCGAGCGCGTATCCGGCGAGGAACGTGCGCAGTCCAGCCTGACCGTGCGCCATCATCAGGGTGTGGTTCGCCGCGTACGCGGGCCGCACGATCGGCGCGAGGCGATTCAAGGCCGCCTTTGTGGTGATCACGTCCTCGTCGAAGGTGATGAGACACCCGTCCGTCGCCGCGGTGATCGTCCAGCGGATCACCCCTTCGAGATCGCCGGTGAGGCGCGCTTCGAGGATCCCTCCTCGGCGATCGGCGGTCGTGCGCTCGAGCTCGAACGCCAGGTCGTAGGGGAGCACCGAGCGCGTCCGCATCCAGAGGTGATCCTCGTCGAGCTTGCGGGCCTCCTTCACCTCGGGCCACCACGACGGGTAGGCGACCACCTCGTAGATCGCGTCGTAGACCGCGTCAGCGGGCGCATCGACGGTCCAGCGGCTCAGGAAGTGGTAGCGGTGTGTTCGAGGCTGCTTCACGGGTGAAACTGTACGTGCGGGGCCGGCGGGCCTCAGAATCGACGAAGCGATCACCGTCGATCGTTGGCCCCGGGGCTGTAGCTCAGCGGATAGAGCGCCGCCGTCCTAAGGCGGGCGTCGTGGGTTCGATTCCCACCAGCCCCTCCGTCACGAGCCGGCCAGCCCGCCGGCCGAGCAGATCGCGCCGCGTGTGACACTGGAGGGGTGACCACCCTGGCTGCGGCGCCGGATCCCAAGCGGCAGCGACTGCAACACGCGTTCGCGCTGCTCGTGCCGGCGGTCCTGTTCGGCTTCCTCGTCACGTCGCAATGGCAGGGCCAGCAGGAGCGCAGCCAGATCGCCGTCCGCTACAACGCGCCGCTCACCGATGCCGCCTTCGCGCTTCAGAAGGAGCAGAACGACCTCAAAGCGCAGCTGCAGGAGCTTCGGTCGCAGCTCGACAGCATCCAGGCCAACGCCGCCACGCAGAGCGGCGCCGCCAGCGAGCTGCGGACCCGGATCGCGGATCTCCGCGCCCAGGCGGGCCTCACGGCCCTCGCCGGCGACGGCGTCGTCGTACAGCTGGACGACTCGCACACCGCGACTTCGGGAGCAGCCAACCTCGACCAGGCGATCTGTCACTCGACCGACCTCACCGACATCTTGAACACCGCGTGGCGCGGCAGCGCGCAGGCGATCGCGGTGAACGCGCAGCGAGTCGTCGGCACCACGAGCGTCTACTGCGTCGGCTCGACCATCATGGTCAACGGCACGCTGATGTCACCGCCGTTCAACCTCGTGGTCATCGGGCCGCAGAACAGCATCCTCGGGGCATTCGACGACCCGAGCCAGCTGAAGGACATCAAGACCCGGCGCGACGTGGTCGGTCTCGGGTTCCGTGTGACGCGTGCGACGGCCATCAACGTACCGGCCTATGACGGCGCGCTCCGGATCCGCGTCGCG
>JANXXG010000085.1 GCA_025350745.1 Chloroflexota bacterium
TCACCGACGGCAGCTCTTCGTAGTCGATCTCCACGAGCTCCGCGGCCTCCGCAGCCTCGCGGCGTGACTCGGCAACGACGAGCACGACGGGTTCACCGTGGAAACGGACCTTGCCGATGGCGAGGACCGGGTGATCCAGGATCACGTGTCCGTAGTACGGCTTCAGACCGGCCGCGACCAGATCGTCGCCGGTGATCACCCGCAGCACACCCGGCGCGGCGGACGCTGCTGTCCGCTCGATCCCCCGTATCCGAGCGTGCGCGCGGCTGGACCGGACCACGCTGACGTGAGCCATCCCAGGCACGGAGAGGTCGATCGCGTAACGGGCGGCCCCGGTGACCTTCGCGATGCCATCCGTACGCGGCGCCGACGTGCCGACGATGCGATGTCCCACGCTCATGGAAGCTTCTCCCCCACGCGCTCCGGGTGGGCCACGTCCAGGACTGCCTCCACGATCGAGCCGTAGCCGGTGCAACGGCAGATGTTGCCTTCCATCCAATGCCGCACGGTCGCGGCGTCGGGATCGGGCTTCTCGTCGAGCAGGGCCTTCGCCGCCATGATCATCCCGGGGGTGCAGTAGCCGCACTGGAAGGCGAAGCGGTCGATGAAAGCCTGCTGGATCGGATGCAGCTTTGTCCCGTCGGCCAGCCCCTCGATGGTCTGCACGGTGCGGCCCCCGGCCTCGATCGCCAGCGTCGTGCACGAGCTCACCGGACGCCCGTCGAGCAGCACAGTGCAAGCGCCGCAGACCTGGGTGTCGCAGCTGAGCTTCGTCCCGATCAGACCGAGCCCGCGCACAAGCTCGATGAGGAGCACCTGATCCTCGACCTCGATGCGGCGTTGGGTCCCGTTGAGTGTCAAGGCGATCTCGCGGCGGCCCACTACGCCGCACCCGCCATGAGTTGGCCGAGCGCGCGCCGCACGAAGACGCCGACGACGTGACGCTTGTACTCCGCGCTGCCGGCCAGATCGTCGCTCGGATCGACTGCGGCGCTCGCCGCTTCGGCCAGGGCCTCGGCCGTGCGCGGGTCACCTGCTAGAGCGCCCGCAAGCTCGGCTGCGGGCACGGCGCGCGGCACCTCGTCGACACTGCCGATGACGATCGCCGGAGGCCCGACGAACTTCCCGTCGCGCACGGTCGCGACAGCGGCGACACCGACGCTCGGGCGCTCGAGGACCTGGAACTTCACATAGGCCATGCGCACGTCGCGCGCGGGAAGCGGGATCTCGATCGCGACGATGACCTCGTCCGGTGCGATCGCCGTCTGGTACATCCCGGTCAGGAGGTCGCTGACGAGCAGGTTCCGCGTGCCGGTGGGACCCTCGAGGATCACGCGGGCACCGAGAGCGACGAGCAGCGCAGGCGGGTCCGCGTGCGGCTCGGCGAACGCGAGGTTGCCGGCGAGGGTGCCGGCCGCCCGTACCCGGACGTTCGCCACGTTCGCCTCGAGGCGGGCGAAAACGGGGAGAACATTCGCGACCGCAGGATCCCGCTCGAGGTCCCAGTGCGTGACGGTCGCACCGATCCGCACCAGATCCTTCGTGACGGCCAGGGTGCGGAGGGCGGCGATCGGCTTGATGTCGATGAGGTGGGGCCACCGGGCGACGCCCAACTTCATGGCCAGGAGGAGCTCGGTCCCGCCGGCGTAGACGGCGGCGTCCTCCCCGTAGCGTTGCCGGAGGGCCACGGCTTCGGCCACGGAGGTCACCTTATGGACGTCGAATCGGCGTAAGACCAAGCCTGGAACCCTCCGTCAGCCGCTGCGGGGCCACTGTATCCGATATACAGTCGCCTCAGATGTGACCGGAGCCGATCGGATCCCCAGCCCCAAGCTCGCGCCCGAGGTTCGCGAAGAACTCCTCGAGGACCTTGTCCCCCTTTTTCCGGATGGGCCCCGAGCCGAGCGTCGCGATGCGGCCGGTGATCTCGTAGCGACCGCTGACGGTCAGTCCGGTGCCCGTCTGACGGGGCTCGATGGCCAGATCGATCGTCGCGGAGATGCGCGACGCGACCTGGCGGTCCTCGCCTACCGCGGCGACGTGCATCCGCTGACGATCCGGGTCCGCTTCGACGGTCACCTCGAGGTCCGCGCGCATCGCGAACGGTCCGAGACGGTCCTCGAGCAGTGCCGTGTAGCGGCGCGGCGGATCGACGTCCGTCACATCGCGAACGATGGAGAGCCACGCCGCGACACGGCGCACGTCGAGCATCGCGCCCCACACCGTCGCGGGCGTTGACGTCAGCTGGATCGTCTTGGTGAACTCTTGGAACACGGTTCTCCTCCACGCGCGGGCAGCATGAGTAAAACACGAGGTGAGAGATGAGCGACGCATCGGCAGCGGCACAGGGCAAGGAGCAGCAGCGACCGGCGACCTGGGGTCGCGGTGCGTACGAGCAGTTCATCGAGACCGAGGGCGTCCCGATCCACACCGGCGTCGCGGTCGATGACCTGCGCACCGCCAAGGTCGCCCCGTGGGCCCGACTCGATGCGAAGGGCGCCTACATCCGGCTCATGGGTGCCGAGGACACCGACAACGGCTACCTGCTCGAGCTGGACCCCGGGAAGTCGAGCGCTCCGGAGAAGCACCTCTTCGAGGAGTACTACTTCGCCCTCACCGGGCGCGGCACGTGCGAGGTCTGGACCGAGGGTGAAACGCCGCGCACGTTCGAGTGGCAGGAGGGCAGCCTCTTCTCCGTTCCGTTGAACACGCTCCATCGCCTGCACAACGGATCGGGCTCGCTGCCCGCCCGCCTGCTCGCGGTCACGACGATGCCGATCATGATGAATCTCGTCCACAACACCGAGTTCATCTTCGGCGGCGCGGACTACAACTTCCGCGACCGCTACGACGGGCGCACGGAGTATTTCGACGGCGCGGGCACGCTGTACACCGGCCGGGTGTGGGAGACGAACTTCGTCGCCGACATCCGCCGCTTCCAGCTGCGCGACTGGCACGAGCGCGGCGCGGGCAGCAAGAACATCCGCTTCGAGTTCGCGAACAACACGATGGTGTCGCACGTCTCGGAATTCCCGGTCGGCACGTACAAGAAGGGCCATCGTCACGGGCCCGGCTATCACGTCGTCATGCTCAACGGCACCGGGTACTCGCTCATGTGGCCGGATGGCGCGACGGAGATGACCGAGGTCAACTGGAAGGTCGGCTCGCTGTTCGTCCCGCCCGGACTCTGGTGGCACCAGCACTTCGTGACGGGCAACGAGCCCGCTCGCTACCTCGCGATCCGCTGGGGCGGCAACAAATGGAAGCTCGCGCAGTACCTGGACAACCAGGGCGTCGACAAGGACGTGAGCCAGGGCGGGAACCAGATCGAGTACGAGGACCAGGACCCGAAGATCCACCGCACGTATCTGGAGCGGTGCGCCGCGAACGGAGTACCGGTGAAGATGGACGCCTTCAAGGTCCGCGTCTAGGCCCGACCTGCACCTGACGCACGCGAAGGCGCACCCACGTCACCGGCATGACGACGGTGGCCACGAAGGGAACGTGGCCACCGAGCGTCTGCGCCTCCGCACGGTCGGGATCGACATCGGCACGACGACGTCGCACCTGATCTTCTCGGAGATCGTGCTCGAGCGGCAAGGCATCCTGCTCTCGAGCGCGTACGGGGTCGTCGAGCGGAACGTCATCCACCGCTCCGAAGTGACGCTCACGCCCTACGCGTCGGGCCACCGCATCGACACGGAGGCCCTCTCCGCATTCATCGCGCGCGCCTACCGCGAAGCCGGCTGGCGTCCCGATGAGGTGGACACCGGCGCGGTCATCACGACCGGGGAGGCCGCGCGGCAGGAGAATGCCGCGGCGATCGTGGCTCTGTTCAGCGGCGAGGCGGGCAAGTTCGTCTGCGCGACGGCCGGCCACCACCTCGAGAGCCTGCTCGCGGCCCACGGGTCGGGAGCCGTCCGCAGGTCGCGCGATGCGGCCACCCCCTTGGTGCTCAACATCGACATCGGCGGCGGCACGACGAAGCTCGCCGTCTGCCGCGCGGGCCGGGTCGAGGAGACGGCCGCGCTCGATATCGGTGCCCGGGTGTTCGCCTGGGACGCAAGCGGGACGATCCGCACCGCGACGCGCGCCGGCGCACGCGTGGCGTCCGAGGCCGGTGTACGGCTCGCGGCAGGCGAGCGGGCCGATCCGAAGGCGCTCGAGGCTGTCGCGGAGCGCATCGCCGATCTCGCGCTGCGCGTCGCCGAGGGCCGGCCATTCGACGACTCGACCATCTGGCTCACCGACCCGCTGGCCGCGAAGGGCCCGTTCCCTGCCCTGGTCTTCTCGGGGGGCGTCGGCGAGTACATCAACGGCTGGCAGGACGACGAGTACGGCGATCTCGGCCGGCGGCTCGGGCGGGCGGTGCTCGAGCGGAGTCCCGCGTTCACGGTCCTGCGGCCCACCGAATCCATCCGGGCGACCTGCATCGGGGCTTCGCAATACACCGTTCAGGTGAGCGGCGACACGCTGTTCCTCACCGATCCCGCGATCCTCCCACTGCGCAACCTCGCCGCCATCGCGGTCCATCCGGTCGGCGCCGACGCGGCCGCGATCGCGACCGAGATACGCCGCGGGATCGCGCGTCTCGACCGCGAGGACGGTGCGTTCGCGCTGGCGGTCCGCTGGACGCACGGCTCGCGGTACACCGAGCTCCGCTCGCTCTGCGACGGCATCGTCGATGGGACCCGAGGGCGCCTGCTGCCGGGCGGACCGCTGGTGGTCGTCCTCGACGCTGACGTGGCCGGCATCGTGGGCGAGATCCTGCACAGCGAGCTGCGGGTCGGCGCGCCGATCGTCTGCGTCGATCAGATCGCGCTCTCCGACCTCGACTTCATCGACATCGGCGCGTTGATCCCGGAGCACTCGGTCGTGCCCGTCGTGGTGAAGAGCCTGGTCTTCGCGGAGCACTAAGCACTAGTCGCGGTAGCTGATGAGCTCCGGAAAGCGCCGAGCGACGATGAGCGTCGCAAGCATGCACAGCACTCCCCCACTGACGACCGACAGCTGGACCGAAGCGATCGACGCGACGGCGGTGGCCTCGACATCGCCAAGGCGCGGACCGGCAGTGGCGATGAGCGAGTTGATCGACGACACGCGGCCGCGCATTTCGTCGGGGATCGTCGTTTGGACGATGCTCGCGCGCAGCACGGCGGCACCGATGTCCGCGGCGCCGGCGATGGCAAGGAACACGAGGGCGAGCGTGAACGAGAACGTGGCCAGCCCGAACAAGGTGATGGCGGCGCCCCAGACGAGGAAGAGCGCGGTGACACCAACCCCCTTCCGGCGCATGGCGCTGAGCCGGCCGCTCAGTACGGATGCGAACAGGGCGCCGACCGCGATCGATGAGACGAGCGCGCCGAGCCCTGCTGGGCCGACGCGGAACACGGTGAGCGCGAGCGCGGGGAACAGCGCGACCGGGAACCCGAACAGCATCGCGCTGAAATCCATGACCATCGTCGAGAACACCGTCGGAGTGCGCCGCACGTAGCCGATCCCGGCGCGGATCGCTGGCAGCCCGCGCGCCCCACGCCCCGCCGGCAGCCGGCCCGCCGGGATCGCGAGCGCCGCCAACGCGAGAGATCCGAGAGCGAGTGCGGCGAGCGTGAATGCGGCTGGCAGGCCGAGCACGGCGATGGTCACGCCACCGAGGGCCGGACCGGCCACCGCGGCGAGCTGACCGCCGAGTTGATCGAGCGCGACGGCCGAACGGAGTCTCTCGCGCGATACCACCGCGAATAGGGCTGACTTCTGCGCCGGCCTGGCGAACGCCGATGCGGCCGCGAGGAGGAAGCTCGCGAGGTACACGGTCCAGATCGGCAGGTCCGGCACTACCGCGCTCGCGATGAGCAGCCCGCAGAACACGACCTGTGCCGCTTGAGCACCGGCAAGAAGCCGGCGGCGATCGAGCGTGTCCGCGTAGGCGCCGCCGGGCAGCGACAGCCCGACGAGCGCCGCGACCTGGACGAGCGACAGGAGACCGACGGCCAGGGTCGATCCGGTGGCGACGTAGACCTGGTACGGCATGGCGATCGCGATCACCTGGCGGCCCAGCTCGCTCGCGATGTGGCCGATCCAAAGGATCCGGAAGTCCCGTTCGGCGGTGAATGCCGAAACATCGACGAGGAATGTGCGCAACGCCCGCCGGCGACCACCCTGCAGCGGGGTCTGGCTCAACTCCACTCCATCGTGCTCGGCGCGAAGATCGTCGAGACGTCGAGCGGACTCGCGATAAGGCCCTGTTCGTGCGATGCGCGCGCGATGTCCTCGAGCGCCCGGCGGTTCGCCTCGAAGCCGTACGGGAACGGGTCGTCGCCAAAGAGGGCCCGGGTCCGCGCGAGGTACTCCCACCGGAACACGAGGCTCATCGGGATCGCGTCGATCAGCGAGCGCTCGGCGACCCGCTTCGCCTCAAGGAAGGCCTTGTACAGATTGAGCGCGATCCACGGATGGCGGCGGACGAGGTCGCCCTTCAGGACGTACGTGTGGTTGATCGGGATGTAGCCGTGGGTGTCGAAGAATCGCTTCCCTTCGGCGATCGGATCCGGAAAGACCGGTG
The DNA here is from genome assembly GCA_025350745.1 of Chloroflexota bacterium. GTDB lineage: Bacteria > Chloroflexota > Limnocylindria > P2-11E > P2-11E > UBA4735. The sequence continues at coordinate 6,563 of JANXXG010000085.1, forward strand.
CAAGCTTCGACCAGTCCATGGCGTGGAGCGAGGACTGGGACCGCTCGATGACGTTGCCTGACGCACCTCCGCGATTCGGCCGGCAGAACGCTGCATCGAGCTCATTCGCCATCAACATCGAGGCGAGGCTTTTGTCGGCTGGGATGCGCTCCAACGAGATGCCCGTGGGCGGTCGGAACTCGGCGCCCCCGTGGCTGAGCCGCTCCTCACGCTCCATGTACCAACGCACGCTCTTCGGGTCGACGCCGAAGTCGTGGGCCAGGATCTCGCGCAGCCACAGCGCCGCAGTCTGCTGATACTCGGGGACACCGACACGCTTTCCCACGAGGTCTTCCGGTCCGGCAACGCCGGCATCGGCGTGGCGGTCGAGCTCGATCTGGAAGAACCGCCGAGATGGGAACGCCGGGATCGCGACGAGGTCGCTCCCCTTGCTCTTCGCGATCAAGAGCGACGACAACGACATCTCACAGACGTCGAAGTCGCCAAAACGAAGCTCGCGCCAGAAGGTCTCCGACGCATGCGTCGCCGTCGAGATCAGATCGATGCCGTCAGGACGCACCGCGCCGTCGACGAGCGGCCGCACCCGCTCGTTGACGGCCGACGCGAACGAGAGCTTGAGACGCTCGGTAGGCACGGCTACAGCATCGCTTCCGGCGGAAGCGGCGCAGCGAACAGGGCCGGGCGCCCGTCCTCGTAGGCCGGCGTGTAGAGCTGGCGATGGGCGCGGTCGTAGACGACCCAGCTCGCGCCCTTCGTCGTCGGGACGTTCGCGACGAGGCGGACCGGATCGCCGCCAAAGATGCCCACGACAGGGCCGCCGGTCATGCCGGAGTGCGCGCCGAAGAAGAGGTCCACGGTCGCGTCGTAGACCGCGCCGTCTCCGCCTCCCGACCCGTGGATCACGTCCGCGACTTTCTGCCGCGCGAGATCCCATACGACGGTAAGCGGGTGCTTATCCGACACGAGGAGCGCGATGTTCCGCTTGGGATCGATCGCGACACCGTTCGGATCGCAGGGGGTCCCGATATCGAAGGTGGCCACGAGCCGGTCCGTCTTCGGGTCGATCTGGTGGAGCGTGTTGCTGGTCCGCGCCGCCACGTAGACCATCCCGTCCGCCGCGTTATACCGCGGCTGCTCGACGTCCGGTCCGAGGCCCTCGATCCGCGCGACGACGGCATGCGTCACTGCGTCGACGACGCCGACGAAGCGATCGGCGTGCATGCCGGCGTACACCTTGCGATGCTCGGGGACGTACTCGATGAGGTCGGCCGATCCCTTCGCGCCGATGTCGACGCGCGCGACGACCGTGTCGGCGGCCTTCGATGCGGGATCGATGTCGATCACCCCGAGATGCCCGCCGGCCAGACCGACGAACACCTTGCCCAGATCGGTCGCGACAGCGACCCCGTAGAAGCCGCCCTTGGTCTTGATCGTCTTCAGGTAGCGCGCGACGGGGGTCGCTATGTCGAACACATCGACGCCGCCGCTCCAGTTGTCGCCGGCGTAGAGGCGGCCGGCCTCGCGGTCGATCTCCAGTGTGTCGCAGAACTTCGTGCCGACCGCAGCCGCGGGCACCGGGGTGATGCGAGAGCTCGTCGTGATCATGCGGGCCACCTCAACTCGTTCATTCATTCAGGGGCGAAGCGCGGCAGAACGACGTCGGTGCCGGCGACCGGCTCGAAGACGACCCGGACCGGCATGCCGACGACGACGGCCTCGTTCGGGACGCCGACGACATTGCTGAACATGCGCGGACCTTCGGCGAGCTGGATGAGGGCGACGTTATACGGCACGCGATCCGCCCAGGCGGGGTTGTACGCGCGCTCGAATACGACGAACGACAGCACCGATCCCCGACCGGACAGCTCGATCCACTCCGCTGCCGCGTCGAGGCACCGCGGGCACACCGCGGAGATCGGGTACCGCACGTGGCGGCACGCCGAGCAGCGCTGCATCTCCAGGCGCTCCGCACGCGCCGCGTCCCAGAACGGCCGGTTCTCCTCGGTGATCGTCGGGACGATCGGTGTCGCGCTCATCAGCGACCGAGCACGAGCGCGCTGGCCGTGTTGAGGGTCTGACCCCG
>JANXXG010000096.1 GCA_025350745.1 Chloroflexota bacterium
AAGTGCCTGCGCGTCAGGCGGATGATCACGCATCAATTTTTCCAGTGCTGGCAGCGCATCCACCGCTGCGGGACCGAGCGCATCCAAAGCAGCCATCGCTTCACGTTCTGGGATTGCTGGAAGATCAACGGTGAACACGGCACGTCCCTGCCGGTCATGCCATTTTTGCATTTCAATTTTGTTTGGTTCAACTGTTTCTCGCTCAAACGTTCCAACAAAAACGGCACGGCTGACGAGCCGATGTGCCGCACGGCGTCCGGCTTGGCGGCGATCCACGACCGCGTGGCGACGAGCCCGACGATGAGCACGCGCTCGCCGGCGGGCAGCGCACCGCTCAATGATCCACGGTCGAGGACCATCAAAGCCGGATCCTGAGCGAGCACGGATGCGAACGGCTCGACGACCGACGCCGCGTCGACCTCTCCGGCCGCGAGCGCATCCCGCATGCGGGAAAAGGGCATCGCCACCGTCCGCACGCGAGCGCCGGCGAGCGCGATGCGGAGTTGCAGCTCGCTGATCGCGCCCCGTGCGCTCACGGCAACGGTCCGCCCTGCCAGCTCCCCGAGCGATCGCGCGCGGTCGCGCCGCGACACAAGCACGATGCACAAGTGATCGGGCGCGCGCTCAAAGCCGAGCGGAGCGATGAATGCCTGGTCGGAGCCAGCGGCCACGGCCGCGGCGGTCTGCAGATGCCCGCCAGTCCCGACGTCGAGTTCGCCACGAGCGAGAGCATCGGCGATGACCGAGCCGTTGCTGACACGCGTGTCGTCGACCTGAAGACCCTCGTCGGCGAAGAAGCCACGTTCGAGCGCGACGAGATACGGAAGGGCGAACGGGTTGGGAACGTGGCCGATCCGGATCTGGCTTCTCGCGGCGCCGTCGTCGCGAGAGGCCGGTCCGGTCATGCTTGGCGGATCTATGGCGTGAGCAGCTTGTCGACTTGATCCTTGGTCATGCCGACCCACTTGCCCTTGAGCTTCCCGAACTGCGCCGCCTTGAGCTGTGCGAGCGTGAATTGCGATAGCTGGCTCGATCCATCGATCTTGTCGAGGAGCTTCTGCGCGTAGCCGCTGGCGTTCTTCTCGATCTGGAAGAAGTAGACGCTGTGAATGATGTCGTGGAACTCGTCGAGCTTGACATTGCCTCGGGGCGTCTCGACATTGACACCCCAAAGCGCGTTCATGAAGGCTGTCTTGTCGGAGGTCCCGCCCGCCTTCTTGATAGCGGCCTCGATGACCTGCGCTCCCGCATAGCCGACGGCACCGTCGCGCGACGCCGGCCGGTTGTATGCGGTGGTGAATGCCTTCACGAAGTCCTTGACCTGCGGAGTGTCGATCGAGTCCGTGAACACGTCGGCCCCGAGGATGCCGACCGCGTTGTCCTTGAGCTGCGCGATCTTGTCGGGGCTCGCGACCTGGCCGAGCATGTCGAAGACCTGCGTCTTCCCTCCACCGATGTAGTTCGTGTACTGCTGGCCGAAGCGCAGACCATCGGCGCCCGGCAGGAAGACGATCATGACGTCAGCATTCTTGTTGACCTGCGTCAGGTAGGGACCGAAGTCCGCCGTGTTCATGGGTGGGTGGAGCTCTTGGACGATCGATCCGCCGTTCTTGACGAACGAGGCGGCGACGATGTCGCTGAGTTCGATGCCGCCGGCGAAGTCGGTCGTGAACAGGATCGCGGTCTTGTACTTCTTGGCCAGCCACTGGCCCACGGCCGGCGTGATCGTGAGGTTCGTCGACGTGTAGCGCGCGATGAACGGGCTCGTGTACTGCGGATCGATGGTCAGATATGTGGCGCCGCAGTTGCCGGTGATCGCAGTCGGCACCTTTGCCGTTTGGATGTAGGTCGCGACCGCGTAGCACTCCGGGGTCTGGCTGATGCCGGCGACGATGTCGACCTTTTGGTTCTCGACGAAGTCACGGACCTTCGCCGCGGCGACGTCTGCCGCCCCGGTGGTGTCCGCGACCACGACCTCGATGGGGTGCCCGGCGATGTTGTTGTTGATCGATTGCAGGTACAGCTTGAAGCCGTCGCTGTTGTCCTTGCCCACATTCGCGACCGACCCGGTAAGCGGCTCGAGCA
>JANXXG010000099.1 GCA_025350745.1 Chloroflexota bacterium
CGCTCGAGCACCTGCGTGAGCGCGCCGTCCACACGCGCCAGGAGTGGCGCGATCGCGAGCTCGAACGCGCGCCGAGAGGCCTGCTGATCGATATCGACCGCGTCGCGATGGAACGAGAAGAGCGAGAGCTGCACGGCGGACAGATCCTTCTTTGTCGCGTCGACGGCGGCGAAGATCTCGTAGCCGAGCTGCAGCTCGATCGCGGAGCGCAACGCCGCGAGCTCACGCTTCGGCGCGCCGAGTGCCTGGAGCTCATCGAGTGCGTCGAGGATCGGCTTCTCGTTCAGTGCGGAGAGCGCGCGCCAGTCCCCGATCGCACTGGTGATGAATCTCGGGAGAATGAGACCCTTCGGTCCCCACTGCTTCTCAGCGCCAAGGTGCGGAGCGACGAGCCGGTCGATGAGCAGCTGGGTGAACCGGTCACCGGCGACATCGACCCCGGCGGTGCCAAGGACCCGGAACTCGCCTTTGTCACGACGCGTTACACAGAGGTCCAGCGTTCCGCCGCCGAAGTCGAAAACGAGTGTGAGACCTGCGGGAACGTTGGCTGCGAGCGCTGCGGCGACGGGTTCTTCCACGAACCGGACGTCGCGGAGGCCGGCCAGGCGCGCTGCTTGCTCAAGACGGGTCCGTGCCCGCTCTTCGACCTCGGCGCCTCCCACGAATTCCACCGGTCGACCGACCGTCGCACTGGTCGGCCTCGTCCCCGTCAGCTGCTCAGCGCGTCGAAAAATGCCGTCAAGGATCATCGCGATGAGATCCTCAAGTCCGCGCTCGTCCCCGAACACGTTCGTCCGCGACAGGAGCGGATCGCCAAGGAACGTCTTGAGCGACTGGAAGAACCGGCCCGGTGACGAGACGTCCACGAGGATCGTGGCCTCGACCGTCTTCTGCCGCGGGTTGCTCGACGCCATCGTGATGCCGAGCGGCTTGAATTCACGACGCGCCGGCCCGCGGTCCCGGTTCTCCGACAGGAATGACTGGATCGCCGGATGACCGATCGCCGTCGAGCGATCTTTGCGCACGTAGAGGACGCTGGGCATCGTGTCCCCGCCGACCGGATCGATGGGCAAGAGACGGACGCTCGTGCCGTCGGCCATCGCGAGGGCGCTGTTGGACGTCCCGAAGTCCAGGCCGAACCGCGGACCGCTCACTGCGCTTGGGGGATCGGGCGATGATGCCGATCGTCATCGCCGAGGACGACGTCGATATCGCCGCGGTCATGGTCGATGCGCTTGCTTCCGATGGCACGATGGATCCGACGCTCGTGACGAATGGAGCGCTGGTCATCGACGCGATCATGCATACGGGCGCGCGCCTGCTCGTTCTCGACGTGCAGATGCCCGGAGCCACCGGCATCGACGTGTTCGATGTCGTCCGCGGTCACCCGGCGTTCCGCCACCTCCCGGTCCTCTTCGTTACCGCGAATCCCGAGCTCGCCCTGGAGACGCTGCAGGGGGTGGCGCCTCGCGACGTGCTCGCGAAGCCGTTCGATCTGGATGAGCTCATCGCGCGCGCCCACAGCCTGATCGTCGAGGCGCGCGCCGCCTAGGGCGCCGGGTCCCGTCAAAAAGGTGGCCACGGCACGACCATCCGATTCGGATCCGGCTGCGGGAACACCTTGGTCCGGAGGAGCCGATCCAGGCGCAGCTCGAGTGCCCGCAGCTCCGCTGGCGCGAGCAGCGCCCGGAGCGCCTCGCAGAGCGGCCCCTCGAGCTGTCCTCGAAGAGAGCGCAATACCGCGAGCTCGTCCGGGGCGATCGGCTGGCCGCGCCAGTCCCACAGGATCGTCCGAAGCTTCGGCTCGGCCGCGAAGCAGATCCCGTGATCGACGCCGTAGAGCGTTCCATCCGCCGCCGGCAGCAGATGCCCGCCCTTCCGATCGGCGTTATTCACCGCCGCATCGAAGAGCGCGATGCGCCGAAGACGCGGATCTGGTGCATCGACGATCCGCCACACGTCCGCGTCCGCATCAACGTCGATCCAGAGCTGCGCCATGCCGGCCCCGAACGGCCCGTCGTCGCGCGTCGCCGTCGGCGGAACGATGTCCCAACCGGTCGCCTCGGAGACCAGGTACGCGGCGTGTTCACGTTTCCACAGGGTGCCGTCCGGGAAATCGTCCAGCGGCCGCTCCCCCCGGACAGGCTTGTACACGCAGGTCACGGAGGCCTCGCCCAGCGTCACCGTGCCGAGGAACGTCGCGTTCGACGCGGCCACGAGGCGGCCCTGGAGGACCATCTCCCCGTCGGCCAGCAGCTGTAGCGCGGCATCGCGCTGGGCGGGCATCACCGCTCCAGTGTGCGACCGATACTCATCCGATGGCCAGACGGGTAGCGGTCATCGGTGCCGGCGCCGCGGGTCTCGTGAGCGCCCGCTGGATGCTTGATGCCGGTCTCGAGACGGTCGTGTTCGAGCGCACGCTGGCGGTGGGTGGCCTGTGGCGCGGCGACACCGGCATCGCGTACCCCT
>JANXXG010000149.1 GCA_025350745.1 Chloroflexota bacterium
ACATCTCGTTCGACGAGGCGGGCGCGAACTCGTTCAAGGAGCGGTGGGCCCACTCCGTCGGTACGGCGTTCCCGCTCGAAGTGATCGTGTCGCCCTACCGGTCGCTCCTGGCCCCGATGCTGAGCTACCTCGACGCGATCGATGACGGAGACCCGGATCGACCCATCGTCGTCGTCCTGGCCGAGTTCGTCCCCCGTCATTTCTGGGACGCGACCTTGCACAACCAGACCGCGTTGCGGCTCAAGCTCGCTCTGTTCACCCGACCGAACACGAGCGTCATCGATGTGCCCTACCACCTGGGTGATCCCGAGGACTTCGAGTCGCACTAAGTCCTACACTCACCGCCCGGTGAAGCTCACCAACATCCTCGTGCCTCTCGCAGGGACGGCCATCGACCCCGACGTCATCGAGTACGCCATCGCGCTCGGTCGGAGCCACAAGGCCAAGATCACCGCCGTGCATGTCATCGAGGTCAAGTGGAATATGCCGCTCGACGCCGTCCTCGAAACGGAGCTCGAGCGCGGCGAGGAGATCCTGGCCCACGCCGAGCAGGTCGCACAGAAGCTCGGGGCCCAGATCACGACCGAGGTCCTCCAGGCCCGCGAAGCCGCGGCGGCCATCGTCGACACCGCGGTCGAGCAGGGGTGCCAGCTGATCCTGCTCGGTATGCCGTATCGAAAGCGGCTCGGCCGTGTCTACGTCGGTCGTACGGTCGAGGATGTCTACGTGAAAGCGCCCTGTGCGGTGCTCGCGTATCGTCAGGAAGAACCGAAATGAACATCGTGATCGTCGGATCCGGGCGCACGGGCGCCTTCGTCGCGGAGCTCCTCGACCAGGCGGGTGACACCGTCTCGATCGTCGATGTCGAGCGCTCCGCATTCAAGCGGCTGCCGGCGCTCTTCAAAGGCTCGCCGGTGCTCGGCGACGGGACCGACATGGACATCCTCCGCCAGGCTGGTGTGGAGAAGGCCGACGCGTTCCTCGCGCTGACCCAGGGTGACAACCGGAACCTCATGGCGGCACAGATCGCCAAGAAGATCTTCGGCGTGGAACAGGTCTTCGCGAAGGTGAACGACCCCATCCGCGCGAACACCTATCGCGGGCAGGGGATCTTCACGTTCTCGCGGACGACGATCCTCGGCACGCTGCTGCACGCCGTGATCAAAGGGGACAAGACCATCGGTCCGAACCTGATGCGAGCCGCGATGCAGCACGACGCCGAGCTCTCCGCCGAGCTTCCGTCCGTGACCCGCTGATGTACTTCGTCGTCGCCGGCGGTGGTGAGGTCGGCTACCACCTCTCGAAGGCGCTCCTCGAGTCAGGCCACGAGGTCATGATCATCGAGCGCGACCGCAAGCGGGCCGTGTGGATCGAAGAGCAGCTCGGCTCGGTCGTCATCAACGCCCCCGCGGATGAGGGGAGGTACCAGATCCAGGCCGGCTGTCAGCGCGCCGACGCCGTCCTTGCGGTCACCGGCGATGACGAGGACAACCTGATCATCAGCCAGCTGGCGAAGCTGAAGTGCGGCGCGAACCGGGTCATCGCGCGCGTGAACAACCCGAAGAACGAGATCGTGTTCAAGGCCATGGGGATCGATGAGACGCTCTCGTCCACTCGGGTCCTCATGGGGGTCATCGAGCAGGAGCTTCCGACCGGCGGATTCATGCCCCTCATGCCGCTCACCGGCTCGCATCTCGAGCTCATCGAAGCGGAGATCGCGGTCGGGACCCCGCCGGCCGGCAAGGCCATCAGCACCCTCGGGCTCCCGACGGGGTCGCTCATCGGCGGCATCGTGCGCAAAGGTGAGATCCTTCACGCCCACGGGGACACCACGCTCGAGGTGGGGGACCGGGTCATCGTGTTCGCGCCCACCGCAGCTGAGCAGCAGGTGCGGGAAGCCCTCTTCGGCAAGACGCCGAGCTAGGTCCGTCCGGTCTCTTGGACCGTATGAGTCTTGACAATGGTATTGTCAGGACTTATACCAATACGATGGCGCGTGGAAACCGGCCCGTCTACGTCATTTCGATCGCCGCGAGCATCGCCGGCTGCCACCCGCGAACCCTGCGGATCTACGAAGAGGAAGGCCTGGTCGACCCGGTCCGGACCGATTCGAACATCCGGCTCTACTCGGATGAAGACCTCCAGCGGGTCCGCATCATCCGGTATCTCACGCAGCAGCGCGGGGTGAACCTGGCGGGCGTGAAGATGCTGCTCCAGTTCCGCGATGCGGCCGACCTGCTTCGCGAGCTTGCCGACGCGATCGAGGACCTGGACAGGGACGGTCCCGCGATCCCCGATACACACGAAACGACCGCGACCCACACAAATAGGAGGCCCACGTCATGACCGAAGAGGCCCGCACCTACCCTACGGAGCTGCCGCTCGTCCCCCTGCGGGAGATGGTGGTGTTCCCCAAGATCGTCCAGCCCCTCGGGGTCGGTCGGGAAAAGAGCGTGGCGGCGATCAACGCCGCGATGAGCGAGGACAAGCACTACGTGATCTTCGCCGCGCAGAAGGACGCCGAGGTCGATGACGTCACCTCCGAGCAGATCTACGGCGTGGCGACGGTCGCCGAGATCGTGCGCCTGCTCCGGATCCCGGACGGGAGCGCGCAGGTCATCGTCCAGGGTCTCCAGCGGGTCCGCATCACCGGGTATACGCCGGAGAGCCACTACTTCCGCGTCACGTTCCAGCCGCTCGTCGACCACGTCGGCGAGCCCGTCGAGCAGGAGGCGCTCGTCCGGAGCGTGAAGAGCCTGTTCGGCGACTACGTCGAGAACGGCGGATCGATCGTGCCCGAGGTCGCGATGACCGCGAAGAGCACGGACGACCCGTCGCACTTCGCCGATCTCGTGGCGCAGAGCCAGGACCTGACCATCGAGCAGCGGCAGCAGCTGCTGGAGATGGAGGGCGTCATCGAGCGGCTCCGGTTCCTGTCCGTCTTCCTCGCAAAGCAGAACGAGATCCTGCAGATGAAGGCGAAGATCCAGAGCGACGTGCAGCAGACGCTCGACAAGACGCAGCGTGAATACATCCTGCGCGAGCAGATGAAGGCGATCCAGAAGGAGCTCGGCGACGACGACGGAAGCTCCGAGATCAACGAGCTTCGCGAGAAGATCGAGGCCGCCGGCATGCCCGACGAGGTCAAGGAGAAGGCCCTCAAGGAGATCGGCCGGCTGGAGAAGATCCCGCAGGCCTCTCCGGAGCAGGGCGTCATCCGCACGTACGTGGACTGGCTCATCTCCGTCCCGTGGAAGAAGGCGCCCGAGGACGACTGGGACATCGCGGAGGCCGCCCGGATCCTCGATGAGGATCACTACGGCCTGCCGAAGATCAAGGACCGCATCCTCGAGTACATGGCGGTCCGCAAGCTCTCGCACGAGCTTCGCGCACCGATCCTCTGCTTCGTCGGCCCGCCCGGCGTCGGCAAGACGAGCCTGGGCAAGTCCATCGCCCGCGCCATGGGCCGCAAGTTCATCCGCATGTCGCTCGGCGGCATCCGGGACGAGGCGGAGATCCGTGGCCACCGGCGCACGTACGTCGGGGCCCTGCCCGGCCGCATCCTCCAGAACATGAAGACGGCCGGCGAGACGA
>JANXXG010000198.1 GCA_025350745.1 Chloroflexota bacterium
GTGAGAGCACGACCATCGGCAAGCTCGCCCTGCACTACGGCTTCATACCGAAGCTTCGAGCGCGCGTTGCCGAGGGCATGGCGGTATGGGGCACGTGCGCCGGCGCGATCTTCATCGCCCGCGACGTGCCCGGTCATTCGCATCCGCTCGCCGAGCTCATGGACATCCGGGTGCGCCGCAACGCATTCGGCCGTCAGCTCGATTCGTTCGAGGCCGACCTCTCCGTCCCGGTCCTGGGCCCGGAGCCATTCCATGCGGTCTTCATCCGCGCTCCGCTCATCGAGTCGGTCGGGCCCGACGTCGAGGTCCTTTCCGTGCTGGAGGGCAGCACCATCGTCGCCGTGCGACAGGCGAAGCTGTTGGCGACCTCGTTCCATCCCGAGCTGACCCACGACGGTCGCTTTCACGAGTACTTCCTGACGCTCGGTCGGAGCTAGCCGTGTCTGTCCGGCCCGCGATGCCGACCGATCTTCCACGCGTCACCCGATTCCTCACGGCGGCGTCCCGGACGCCCGATGCGATCGTCGCGTCGGTCCTCCCGCAGCCGCTCGTCGCGAGCGCCCTGGCCGGCTGGCGGACGCTCCTGCCGGGCACGCTCGGGATGCGGGACCGGCTGCGCCTCTACATCGAGGAGTACCACGACCGGCTCTGCGCGGTCGCGCTCGTCCATAGCGGCCGCCGACCGGAGTGGGTCATCCTCGCGCTCGCGGCCGTTCCCGATCCGGGTGGCGCCGAGGGCTCGTTCAAGCTGCTCGAGCACCTCTCCGCATCAGCTGCGCACCATGGCCAGCTCCGGGTGTTCGGCGCCGTCAGCGACCCGACCGACGGGTCATCGGCCGGTGGCACCGCGCGGGCCCGGGAGACGTTCTTTCAGGCGGGCTTCTACTCCTACACGCGCGAGACCTGGTACGCGGCACCCCGGGCCCCGCTCCGGGCACCCAGCCGCACGCTCGACGGCCACTACGCGCGCCGGCGGGACGCCCACGATCTGTTCCGCTTCTACACCGCGACGACTCCCCACGCGGTACAGCGCGCCGAGCAGCTGGCGGTCGAGGACTTCGATATCGGTCGGCGCGCCGGGGCCTTCGATCCGCCGTTCCTGGTGAGCGGCAATCCGCTCGCGATGCGCCGCTCGACCACCATGGTGGTCGGCCCGGAGGCTCGCATCGGCGCCTTCGGCGTGAGCTTCAAAGGTGCTGACGGGCACCCGCACGTGATCAAGGCGCGCTCGATCGACGGCGACATCGACCTCGCGCGGGAAGTCATTCGCGCGACCAGCCTCGAGCTTCCGGGCGGGCATGCGGTCACCTCGCCTGTTCGTTCGTACGAAGAGCACGTGGCGCGGGCCTTGATGACCGAGGGATTTCGGGAGGTGGCCACGGCTATGCTCTTCGTCAAGGAACTGGCCGTTCGCATCGAAGAGCCGGCGTTGGCGCCGGCGGTGGTGAGATGACGACGATCGAGCGTGACGATCTCGACGCGATCCTTGATGCGCTTCCACCTGATCTTGGCCAGCGCGTGCGCGCGCTGGTGGATCTCGACGGTCTTCTCGAGATCGTTATGGACCTCGGGCGCACCCCGGAAGCCCGCTTCGCCGGGCGCGAGGAAATGCTGTCGCACCGTGAGGTGACCGCCGAGGATCTCGCGTACGTCATCTCGCGGATCGGTCAGTTCGGGGGCGACAACCGCGCCGGCATCGAGCGGACGCTGCATCGGATCAGCGCGCTGCGGAATCGCTCGGGCAAGGTCGTGGGACTCACGTTGCGTGTGGGTCGCGCGATGTACGGGACGATGGAGATCATCCGGGACGTCGTCGAGGCGGGGAAGAGCATCCTGCTCCTTGGCCGGCCAGGCGTCGGCAAGACGACGCTGTTGCGCGAGGTCGCGCGCGTTCTCGCCGACGACCTCAAGAAGCGCGTCGTCGTGGTCGACACGTCGAACGAGATCGCCGGCGACGGCGACATCCCGCACCCGGGCATCGGTCGCGCCCGCAGGATGCAGGTCGCGACGCCCTCGTTGCAGCACGCGGTGATGATCGAAGCGGTCGAGAACCACATGCCCGAAGTCATCGTCATTGACGAGATCGGCACCGAGCAGGAAGCGCAGGCCGCACGCACGATCGCGGAGCGCGGGGTGCAGCTTGTCGCGACGGCGCACGGGAACGCGCTTGAGAACCTGATGCTCAATCCGACGCTCTCGGACCTGATCGGCGGCATCCAGACCGTCACCCTCGGGGACGAGGAGGCCCGCCGCCGGGGCACCCAGAAATCGGTCCTCGAGCGAAAGGCGCCGCCGACGTTCCAGGTGCTCGTCGAGATCCAGGCGTACCAAAAGGTCGCGATCTACCTGGACGTCGCGCACACCGTGGACTCGATCCTGCTCGGCAACCCGGTCTCGCCGGAGCTGCGGGAGCGGGATGGCACCGGAGACGTAAAGGTCTCGAGCGGCAAGGCCAGCCGCGAGGCCGCCGAGGCCGTCGAGCGCCGGAGCACGCCGCGCCTGCCGCAGCCAGGCATGGGGATCCGCGAAACGGTGAAGGTCTACCCGTTCGGGATCTCGTGGTCGCGGCTCGACGATGCGGCCCGCGGGCTCAACCTCCCGGTCGCGATCGTCCGCGAGCCTGAGGATGCCGACGTCGTGATCACGCTGAAGAACTACTACCGGCGCAAGACGCCTCGGCTCCGGAACGCCGAGTCGAACGGGGTCCCGATCTACGTCGCGCGCAGCAACTCGTCGTCGCAGATCGCGAGTGCTCTTACGAGCGTGTTCGAGCTGCGGCGGGGCCCCGAGGAGGATGCGCTCGATGAGACGCGTCAGGGCATCGATGCGGTGAGTGACGGGTCGCGCAATGAGGTCGAGCTCGAGCCGCAGAACGCGTACGTCCGAAAGATGCAGCACGAGCTCATCGAGCGGGCAAGCCTCTCCTCGCGCAGTACCGGCCATGAGCCCTACCGGCGCGTCCAGATCTCCAGGTGAGCGGCCTCTTCCTCTCCTTTGAAGGCGGGGAGGCTTCCGGAAAGTCGGTACAGGCGCAGCGGCTGGCCGAGCGGCTGATGGCTGAAGGACGAGCGGTCGTGGCGGTGCGCGAGCCAGGCAGCACGCCCGTTGGAGAACGGGTGCGCGACATCGTCCTCCACGCGCAAGAGATCCCGCTGGGTGCGAATGCCCAGGCCCTCCTGTACAGCACTGCCCGAGCCCAGCTCGTCCGCGACGTGATCCGTCCGGCGCTCGCCGCGGGGAAGGTCGTGATCGTCGATCGGTTCTATGACTCGACGCTCGCGTATCAGGGCTACGGCCACGGCGCCGACCTCGCGCAGCTACGCGCCGTGACGGACTTCGCCGTCGGCGACACGCGCCCCGATCGCACGCTGCTCCTCGACCTCCCGCTCGATGCCGCGGAGCAGCGCGCTGCGACCCGCAAGCCAGGACGCGCGTGGGACCGTTTCGAGGCGGAAGCCCGCGCGTTCCACGAGCGGGTGCGCGAGGGATACCTGCGCCTCGCGGCGGCCGAGCCGCGGAGGTTCGCGGTGATCAAGGCGGACCGCGACATCGACGCCGTGGCCGCGGATGTCTGGCGGGAGGTCGAAGCGCTCCTTCCCGCTACTACACTCACGCCGCCATGAAGCTCGTCATCGCCATCGTGCACTCCGAGGATGCCGGCGCCCTCGTCGATGCGCTGACCGACAAGGAGTACCGCGTCACGCGGCTGCAATCGACCGGGGGATTCCTGAAGCAGAGCAACGCCTCGGTGCTGGTCGGCGTCGAGGAGGCGCAGGTAGAGGACGTGCTCGCGGTGATCCGCGAGACCTGCCATGCCCGGCAGCAGTTCATCAACCCGATGCCGCCGATCATGGAGCCTGGCGAGTTCTACATGCCGTACCCCGTAGAGGTCTCCTTTGGTGGGGCCACGGTCTTCGTCATGGACGTCGGGCGGTACGAGCGCATCTAGGTACTTAAGACCGGGGGCCTCGGTGCCGAGTTACCTAATAAGACTCGCAAGAGGAGGCCCTGATGCGCGGCGCCTACGGAATTGCCCTCGCGATCCTTCTGGCCATCGCCTCCCTCGTCGTCACCGCCGGCACGGTCGCGGCGGAGACCTCCTGGACCTAGCCAACCCCTAAGCCCTGCCGCCCAAGAGCTGGGTCGCCCAGGCCCGGCTCTTGGGGCAGACCTCTGACGGTCCGTCATTTGCGCCGCTTTCGGTCTTTCTGTCCGGTATCAGGTCAGGGCTGCCCCTTAAGACGCGGCTATCGGCCGCCGAGTTACTTAGTGAAGCTGGGCGAAATGGAGGATCTTGAATATGCGTCGCATCATCACGGCAGTCGCCGCTCTCGTCGCTCTTGTGCTTGGCAGTGGTGCCGGCAGCAGCGGCTGGTAGCCCCAACAGTCAAATAGCGTCCTCTAGAGGCGCATGAAAGCGCGCGAATCGAGGGTCCGGGGAAACCGGGGCCCTTGTTTCGTGTCCGAGAATCGCCGGACAAAGGGAGCGCTCACTTATCCTGCCGCCGGTGACCTCATTTCTTCAGCTTCCCCGTGAGGTGAAGCTCAATCTCATTCTGGTGATCGGAGCCGCCGCCGCGGTTCTTGTCAAAGTTTCAGTTTCCGG
>JANXXG010000206.1 GCA_025350745.1 Chloroflexota bacterium
CCCCAGGTGGGGGTAAAGGGGACGGACGCCGACACGAGGGGCGCGCTCTCCACACCGGTCCCGCTGTTCCGGAGCCGCACTTCGAACGCGGGTCCCGCGGGGGTCGGCAGACTCAACGCGTTGACCGCGACAGTCAGCACATACGTCCCTCCGACGTTCGTGGAAGCGGAGAGCGTCCCGGTGAATCCCTGCACCTGATCCTGACCCCCCACGTAACTGGAGGCGTAGGCATACCTCGGTCCCTGTGACCCGGCCTGGGGCAGCGAGTATTGACTCCCGTTGATGATCCCGACCGGCGGGTGATTCGCTGTTTCGGTCCGCGTCCAGAACGGCACCTGGGTCGTGGCGTTCGTGTCCGACATGATCCACATGCCGTTCACGTCCGGGGAGCCGATCACCGACTCGAAGCTGGCGTTCTGCACGAGGTTTGGCGCGTCGCTCGCGCAAGTCAGCGTTGATGTGGGGGACGCCGCAAGCGTCGGCGTCGGCGACACCGTCCGCGTGGCAGTCGGGCTTGGTGTGGGCGGAGGTTTGGTCGGCGACGGCGAGGGAGGGCGTGTCTCCGTGGGCAGCGGGGACGGAGTGGGTTTATCCGTGGGTGGTGGCAACGTTTGCGTGGGGACGGGCGTCGGGGTCGCTGGTGCAGTGGTGGGCACGATCGTCGGGATGGGCGTGCCCGTCGGGCAGGGCGGCGTCGTCGGGGTGTTGCAAAGCGGCGTCGGCGTCGGCGACGCGGCGAGGCTCGGCGCTGACCAGGCCAGCGGCGCGGCGAGGAGGGCAAGGGCGATGACGAGTGCGCCCAATGGCGCGATCCGCGTGCGGTTCGGTTCGTTGACGCTCATCACTCGCCATTCCGAGACACCACGGTCTCATCTTCGCTGAGGGCAGCGCGAGCGTCATGACAAGAAATTCGGGCGGCTGTAGCGCGCTGTTTGTTCGCAATATACGGGCGCCGGTAAGGCCGTCTTCTGGATCACGCCGGCTCGTGGTGCTTCTGTGCCGAGAGCCGGACTTGAATCGGCGACACAGCGCGAGCGCGGTTCCTTTCTCAATTTCGCTAGGGAACCGCGCGGAGCCGCCCCCGGGAATCGGACCCGGAACCTACGGTTTACAAAACCGTTGCTCTGCCAATTGAGCTAGGGCGGCGTTCCCCAAGGCTATCGCGCCGGATGCGTCACCCCACGACCGTGGGGTCTAGATGACGGGTCAGTTCTCGAAGACGGTGCTGCGCTTGATCTCGAAGCCGCTCTTCAGGCAATCCTTTTCGGAGCGGAGGGTGTTCGCCTCGTAGTCACGCGGGACGATCACGTAGTTGAACTGCCAGATCGGGCTGTACTTCTTCATACCCGGAATGGAGTCGTAGATGTTGTACTGGCCCTCGACCCGCTCCGGCTCACCGCGCAGCTTGCCCTTCTTGTCGAGCGCGACTTTGTAGACGAGCTGGTATTCCTGCGCGACCTTGACCTTCTTTGGATCGACCTCCAGCTCCCCCTGTTCGCTCGCGTACACGATCTTCCCATCCCACCAGATCCGCTCGATCTTGTAGCGGTACGGGTTGTTGTAGTCGACCTGCTCGCGGTGCTTGAGCTGTTTCGGTCGAGGAGACGCCTTCTTCGCCATCCCGTTCTTCAGGACCCAGACACCTTCGACCTCGGTGGGCTCTTTCGATGCCATCGTTAGTCCTCCGTCTTCTTCGTGGACTTCCGCGGGGCTGCGCGCTTGGTCGCGGTGGACTTCGCGGCCGCCTTGCGCGGCGCTTTCGCCGCAGGTGCGGCCACCAGCGGAGTCGCCTCATCGCCATCTTCGGCGATCAGATCATCGACCGCCTCGTCCTGGCCACTCTGCTCGTCGTGGTCGTCCTGGTCGCGCGCGAGGTCCTCTTCCAGGTCGGGCGTCCGCGCGAGCTGCTCGGTCTCGGTCGCCAGGGCGGTCGCCGGCCGCGGGGTCTGGGTGCCGGGGGGTGCGACGTCGCGCCGCCGCTGCCGAAGCACCTCGTACAGGACGACCGTGCCTGCGGCCGCAGCGTTGAGCGACGCGATGCGGCCTTCCATGGGGATCCGGACGACCTGATCGCACCCCTCGAGGACGAGCCTCCGGATGCCCTCGCCCTCTCCGCCGATGACGATCGCGGTCGGTCCGCGGTAGTCGACCTCGTCGTAGAGGAGGTCGCCGGTCTCATCGGTGCCGACGACCCAGAGTCCCTTCTCTTTCAGCGTGTCGATCGCCTGCCGAAGGTTCGCGACCTCCGCGACGAGCAGGTGCTCGCTCGCGCCGGCGCTCGTCTTCGCGACGGCAGGTGTGAGGCCGACCGAGCGATGCCGGGGGATGACCACGCCTTCGACGCCCGCACCCTCCGCGGAGCGGAGGAGCACGC
Source organism: Chloroflexota bacterium (assembly GCA_025350745.1). GTDB lineage: Bacteria > Chloroflexota > Limnocylindria > P2-11E > P2-11E > UBA4735. The sequence continues at coordinate 2,375 of JANXXG010000206.1, forward strand.
CAAAGTTCTGGGGATCCTGGAGCGAGTCGACGAGCAGCACCAGCGGCGGCTCGTTGGTCGCATCCAGGTGCAGGATCAGCTCGTCCAGGTCGACGCCGGCGCGGCCTTCGAAGATCGCTACGACGCCCTGGTGGTTCTCGACGGGCGAAAGGCGCGAGAGGTCGAGCTTGTCCAGGAAGTTGACGAAGATGCGGCGCTCCTGCGCTTCGGCGATGAGATCGTTGACCGGCCCCACGCGCAGGCTGCGGTCTTGGGAGATGTAGAGCTTGCGGATCGCGCGGCCGGCCCGCATCGCCTCGAGCACCGCGTGCGGTCCGGCGATGGGCTCACCCGCTTCGTGCGACGGAGCAGCTCCGCGGGCCGGACCGCTCGTCGCGCGACGGATCTGCTCGGTGTACTGCGGTCCGGTGCCGCGGAACGGCCGCGGCCCGCCGAAGCTGGGCGGGGCCCGGAACGGCGCGCCCGGCCGCCACCCGCCGGTCGTCCGCCGCTGCTGTTGCTGTTGACGCCGCTCGTACGAGGCGAGCTCTCGGGCCTGAAGCGAGCTCTCGTCATCCATCGGGCGAGGCGCGGGGCGCGGCACGAAGCCGGGGGCTCGGGCCGGACCGCGGAACGGCTGGGCCGGCCGAGGCGCGCCCTGCGGCATCGGGCCGCGGAACGCCGGGGCCGGGCCTGTACCGGTGCCACGACCACGACGGCCTCGGCGCCGCGGCCGCCGGTTATTGGGATCTTCGCCGAGCGGCAGACCACCGGTCGGGCCAGTGGGTCCACCGGTCTGCGGCGCGCCGGCCGGGCCGCCGTTGCTCACCGGCTCGTTGGGCGGCGCGCTCTCGCCGCGTCCCGCACCTTCGAATTCCTCGCTCATGACGCACTTCCTTTCGCGAGGCGCTCCCAGCGCGCTCCGTCTTTGGTGTCCTTCACTTTGATGCCGCGCGCTTCGAGCG
>JANXXG010000207.1 GCA_025350745.1 Chloroflexota bacterium
CGTTGTTGAAGAGCACCGGGTAGCTGCCATCGAAATGCTTTTGCACGCCGGTGAGCTCGAGGTCGCCATCGACCTCGACATCGGTCTCAAGAAGCAGGCCCTCGCGCCGCAGCCATTCGATCGTCGCCGGCAAGGAGCGGATATCGTCCTTGCTCGCGGGCGGTCCCGAGAGGTCACGGCTGATCTTGTTCTTTGGGCGGCGGGCCTTCGCTTCGACGGCCATGAGGGCTTCTCCTTATAGAACAGGTCGGCTGGTTCGGAGAATATAATGGTTAGACCATTCGGCTGCCACGCCGAGGAGGTGCCGTGTGGACCCCCACGCTGGAAATGGACGCGGAGGCGAGCCCCGGTTCCTGGTCGATCCGTACAAGGACTGGGTCGCCACCGAAGGCATCCCGGTCCATGAGGGGTTCGGGCTGGACCTCCTCGAGCTCGATCTGGCGCCGTGGCCGCGGCTCGAGGCGAGCGGCGCCTTCGCCCATCTGACCGGGCGCGGTGACTTCACCGACATGCAGGTCGTCGAGATCGCGCCGGGCTGCAAGACCGCGCCACAGCGCCACCTCTACGAGTCCGTCAGCTACGTGCTGGCCGGGCGCGGCAGCACGAGCGTGGAGTCACCGAACGGCGAGCGGCATTCCTTCGAATGGCAGACCGGCTCGCTGTTCGCGATCCCGCTGAACGCGTCGTATCGCCACTACAACGGGAGCGGCACCGAGCCGTGCCGATACGTCGCCGTGACCGACCTGCCGCTGATCCTCAACCTGTTCCGCGACCGGGACTTCATCTGGAACAACCCACGGGCGTTCCCCGAGCGCTTCGGCGGATCGCGGCAGTTCCGTGGCGACGGGACGTTCCTGCCGATGCGGCCTGGCCGGCATATGTGGGAGACCAACTTCGTGCCCGACCTCCGCACCTTCGAATTGAAGGAGTGGAAGGCGCGGGGGGCCGGCGGCAGCAACATCATGTTCGTGCTCGCCGACGGGACCATGCACTCGCACATCTCGGAGATGCCGGTCGGCACCTATAAGAAAGGTCATCGCCACGGCGCGGACTTCCACGTCTTCGCCGTCACCGGTCAGGGCTACAGCCTCTACTGGTACGAGGGCGAGACCGATCTGCGGCGCTTCGATTGGAAGCACGGCTGCGTGTTCGCGCCCTCGGACCGCCTGTTCCACCAGCATTTCAACGTATCGCCCGAGCCGGCCCGATACCTCGCCGTCGCGTTCGGCGGTCTTCGCTACCCCACCCTCGCCGACAAGCGAGCGACGTTCATGGGCATGGATGTCAGCGTGAAGGACGGCGGTCGCCAGATCGAGTACGAGGACGAGGACCATCGCATCCGACAGCTCTATGAGGGAGAGCTGCAGGCCCATGGGATCCGTTCCAGGATGGATGACGTGTTCCCCACGCAGCGGGCCTGACCAGCCCGCAGCACCACGACGACGAGGCCATCGACCCCGGCGCACTTTCGGGTGAGCTCGAGGAGGGTCAGCCCGACGACGTCGTCCTGCGGACGGTCGGAGTGGACATCGGCTCCACGACGAGCCACGCGATGTTCGCCCGGCTGCGCCTCCAGCGTCTCGCGGACTCGTTATCGAGTCGGTACGTCGTCGTCGAGCGCGAGGTCCTCCACCGGTCACCCGTCGTGCTCACGCCGTACTTGGCGGGCAACACGATCGATGCCGCGGCGCTCGAGGCGCTCATCTCGGGCTGGTACGCCGATGCGGGATTCGCGCGATCCGACATCGACACCGGCGCGGTCATCCTGACGGGCGCCGCGCTGCAGCGGCACAACGCTCGGGAGCTCGCCGAGCTCTTCGCCGGCGAGGGCGGAAAGTTCGTCTGTGCGAGCGCCGGCCACGCGCTCGAGGCCACGCTCGCCGCGCACGGCTCCGGTAGCGTCGCGCGCTCGCGCCGCGAGGGGTCGACGATCCTTCATGTCGACATCGGCGGGGGGACCACGAAGCTCGCGCGCATCGAGAACGGCGTCATCGTCGCGACGAGCGCGATCGCCGTCGGCGCGCGCTCGCGCCCCGGGGGGCGTGATCCCGGCGAGCGGCGCCGGATCGCCGCGGAGCTGGCAGACGCCATCGTCGCCGCCGCGCGTGGCGCGAGCGTGCCGGCAGCCCTGCAGCTGCTCGCCCCGCTGCAGCGCGCCGCGGCGCCGGCACGGATGACCTTGTCGGGCGGCGTGTCCGAATACGTGGCCGGACGCGAGCGCGCGGACCACGATGATCTCGGCCGCGAGCTTGCCGAGGCCCTCATCGCGCGGCGCGACAAGCTGCCCGCGCCGTTCGAGGTCGTACCCGAGGGTATCCGTGCGACCGTGATCGGAGCGTCGCAGTTCACGGTGCAGGTCTCCGGGAGCACGATCGGGATCGGGGCCGCGCTGCCACTTCGGAACGTGCCGGTCGTCCCGCTGGGATCCGATGCGCGTGGTGACGGACCGCTCGCGCTCGCGGTGCAGTGGTCAGGCGAGCCGGAGCACGGTCGGCTCCGCGCCCTCGCGGAGCGCATCGCGATCGCGACCGACCGGCGCCCCCTGCTGGTCGTGACCGACGGCGACATCGCATCGACGCTGGGGTACCTGTTGCGGCATGAGCTTGGTTTCCAAGGCGAGCTCATCACGCTCGATGGCCTCGAGCTCGGAGACCTCGACTACATCGACATCGGGCTGCCCCAGCCGCCGAGCGGCGTGGTCCCGGTCATCGTGAAGTCGCTGGTCTTTCCCTGAGGCCACGAGGCGCGGGCTAGGTCTTCTTCTTCCCCGCCTCGGCCGCTCGGATGAGCCGCCAGACACGCTCGGGCGTCGCGGGCAGCTCGTGCGGAAAGACGCCGATGGCGCGGCCGATGGCCGACGCGACAGCGCTCCCAACAGTATTGGTGGCCCCCTCGCCCGAGCCCTTCGCGCCATACGGCCCGGCGCCATCGCGGCGCTCGGCGAGGATCAGATCGACCTCCTTGGGAATATCGCTGAACCGGGGTACCCGATAGTCGACGAGGTTGGAGTTCACGAGCTGCTCGCCCTCGTACACGAGCTCCTCGTGGAGCGCGGCGCCGAGGCCCATCATCGACGCGCCGGCGTCCTGTCCATGCACGAGCGCCGGATTCAGCGCGAAGCCGACATCGCCGACGGTGGTCAGCTTTTCGACGGTGACGACCCCGGTCTCCCGGTCGACCGTGAGACTCAGTCCGGTGCAGCCGATCTCCCAGAACGGCGGCATCTTCTCGAAGCCATCGGCCTTGCGTACGGATCCATGGCCGAGGACCTCACCACCAGCCCCGAACCAACGCTCGATCACTTCGCCATAGGTGAGGTCCTGACCCTGGACGCGAACACCGTTCAGGGTGTCCGTGACCTCCGTGACCGGGAGCCGGAAGACCTGCGCCGCAAGCTCGCGGACGCGCGAACGCGCATCCTTGCAAGCCTCCTGGATGGCGCGGCCCGTGACCGTCGTTGTCCGACTCGCGCCGGTCGTACGTTCGTAGGTCACGACGCCGGTGTCGCCGCTGACGATCGACACGCTCGCGAGGGGCAGCCCCAGATCCTCCGCCACGATCTGGCTCAGCACGGTGCGCGAGCCCTGCCCGAGCTCGGTCGACCCGGTGAACAACGTCACCGAGCTGTCCGAATGGATACGGACGGCCGCTGTCGACGTCGGGTACGCACCGGCGTCCGACGCCGAGAGGCCGAGACCGATCGAGCCAGCGCCCGCGCCCGGCCAGCCCAGCGAGGTGGACAGGCACAGGAGGTCCTCCTTGAGGTCCGCGTCGAGCCCGCGTTTCCCCGGAAGCAGCTCCTCGCCGGGACCAACGAGGTTCCGAAGGCGCAGCTCCACCGCGTCGATGCCGAGCTTCAGCGCCGCCTCGTCCATCTGAAGCTCGCCGGCGATGTTCCCCTGCGGCGCTCCGAATCCCCGCAGGGAGCTCGCGGGCACGGTGTTGGTAAAGATCGACGTCGATCGCACCCTGAGGTTCGGGATCTTGTACGGACCGAAGCAGCGATTCGCGGTCTTCTGGTTCACGATCGGGCTGTTGTCGGTGTACGCGCCCGAGTTCATCACGATCTCGAAGTCGCGCGCGATGAGCTTCCCATCTTTCGTGAACGCGGAGCGCGCCTTGATGAGAGCGGAGTCTGAGCGCGTCGTGAGCATCGCCTCTTCGACGCTGCAGTCGAGCTTCGCTGGACGGCCGGTGAAGAACGTCGCCATCGCGGTCATGCCCTCGACCTTGGTGTACGACTTGGTCCCGTAGCCGCCACCGACGAACGGCGCGATCACGCGCACCCGCGCGAGCGCGAGACCGAACATCCGCGCCAGGTCGCGACGGACCATGTAGACGTGCTGCGCGCTCGAATACACGACGAGGTCGCCCTGATCGAAGAACGCGAGCGCGTTGTAGGGCTCCATCGCGTAGCCGTAGAGCATCGGATAGCGGTATTCGCCCTCGACCACGACCGGTGCGGTCTTGAACGCCGCGTCCACATCGCCCCACTCGAACTCGGCGAGGGAGCAGACATTGCCGACCAGACCAGCCTCACCCCCATCCATGCCCTCGTCGCCGACGCGCTCGCCGCGCTCCTCATGAAGGATCGGCGCCGCCGGGCCGAGCGCCTCGAGCGCGTCCGTCACCGACGGCAGCTCCTCGTAATCGATCTCCACGAGCTCCGCGGCCTCAGCAGCCTCGCGGCGTGACTCGGCAACGACGA
>JANXXG010000295.1 GCA_025350745.1 Chloroflexota bacterium
ACTGCGAGCTGGCCGAGGAGAATGGCCAGCTGGGCTACTACCTGATCCCGCAGAAGGCAAAGATCGCGAGTCTCATCGCGGAGCTCTTCTACGACCCGCGCGTGCGTCAGGAGAACGCGCGGATCGAGATCCGGGGCACCGGCGGGAAGAGCACCGGCGCGCAGGACCTCGCCGATCGACTCACGGCACGCGCGTTCTCCGTCGCCCGGGTCACGGCAGGAGCGACCGGCAGGTCGGAGATCCTGATCCGCAACAGCGCCAAGCGATATTCCGCCGATCAGCTCGCGAAGCAGCTCAACGGGATGGCCGTCCGGGACCTCGGCTCATCCGACCCCACGGACGCGGATATCGTCATCATCGTCGGCACGGACTTCAAAGGCCTCGCGACCGACCTGCAGCGCTAGGAGGGCACGATGCCGCTCAGCAAAGGTCTGAAGGGTCTCAAGAAGCTCGTCGAGATCGTCGACGCGAGCGCTCAGGATGCGAGCCGCGCGCGAAAGGTCTCCCGGAGCCCGAAGATGCAGCAGGAGATCACCGCAGACCGTCGGACGGCCCTCTCGGGGAACTTCAAGACGGTGCGCGCGGCACTCTCCGACCGGGAAAAGATCGCGAAGGAGAAGGGTCGGAAGGCGCGCTGACCGCCTAGGTCTTGTGGACCGGGGTCACCCACTCCGAATAGCGCTCGTCGTTGCCGTGCACCGCGGCAAAATAGATAGCGCTCAGCTGCCTCGTGATCGGGCCGACCGTGCTGTCGCCGACAACGCGATGATCGACCGACGTGACCGGCGCGAGCTGCGCGCCCGTGCCGCAGAGGAACAGCTCGTCTGCGATATAGAGCTCGGTGCGGTCGATCGATCGGACTTCCAGGGGTACGTTCTGATCCGCAGCGATCCGCATGACGCTCTGCCGAACGATCCCTTCCAGGATGTTGTCCGTGACCGGGGGCGTGATCAGCGTTCCGTTACGCACCATGAACAGGTTCTCGGCGCTGCCCTCCGAGACGTGTCCGTCATTCGTGAGGACGATCGCCTCGTCGAATCCGGCCTCCTGGGCCTCCGTCTTCGCGAGCGCAGCATTCACATAGGAGCCGGTGATCTTGCTGCGTGCCGGGATCGCGTTGTCGTCGACGCGCCGCCAGCTCGAGACGCCGCAGCTGATTCCGCGATCGATCTCGATGTAGGTCCCGAAGGGCACGGCAAAGATGGTGAACGCCGTGTGGAGATCATGCAGCCGGACGCCAATGATCTCGTCGCTCTTGTAGACGAGCGGGCGGACGTAGGCGTCCTCGCGGAAGTCGTTGCGTCGAAGGAGCTCGAGCGTGATCTCCACCAGACGCTCCGGCGAGGGCTCGAGGTCAAGGCGCATGACCTTGCAGGACTTGTGGATCCGGCGGTAGTGCTCGATCAGGTGGAGCGCGTAGAGCTGGCCCTTCTCTTTGTTCCAGTACGCGCGGATCCCCTCGAACACGCCGGTGCCGTAGTTCAGGGCGTGCGTCATCACGCTCACCTTCGCATCGCGGAGCGGGACGAACTCGCCGTTGAAGAATGCCCAGGCGGTCTCGGACGCGGCACCGCGCCGCAATGGGGTCTCGGGCCGGGTCAGCTCCTTCACCACGACAGGTGTCATTCTGCCACCCGCCGCACCACGCCTCCGAACGGGCGTACTACCGGTGTATTGCCGCTCCCCCCGGACGGGCATACGATGCCGCCGGTCTGACCGGTGGTGCGGTCTGACCAGCGATCGGAGTAGCGAAAAGCAGGAGGCACGAGATGCACGATCGAACTGGGAGAGGGATCGCGATCGCCTTTGCGGGTCTCATCGTCAGTGTCGCGTGTGGCGGCGCCGGCGGAGGGGCCACGGCCGCACCGTCGGGCGCAGCGGCGACCGGCGCTGCTGTCGCGCTCATCCCGCCCACGAAGCCGGTCGAGTTCATCATCAGCACAGCGCCGGGCGGCGGCTCCGACATCTACGCCCGCAAGATGCAATCGATCATTGACGCTCTCAAGCTCTCACCGCAGCCGGTGACCCCGGTGAATAAGGAGGGCGGCTCGGGCGCGGTCGCCTTCCAGTACGTGTTCGACAAGAAGGGCGACTCGAGCGAGATCACCATCACGCTCAACTCCTTCTTCACCACGCTGATCGTCCAGAAGCTGCCATACAAGGCGACGGACTTCACGCCGATCGCCAACCTCGCTCTCGATCCGTTCTACCTGTGGGTCAACGAGGACAGCCCATGGAAGAACGCGCAGGACTTCATCACCGCCGCGAAAGCCGACTCTCTCGTCGTGACCGGCACGGGATCCAAACAGGAAGATGAGGCGCTGTTCGGCCGCATCCAGACCACCGCCGGTCTCAAGCCGTTCAAGTTCGTGCCATCCGCTTCGGGATCGACGGTCGCCGCGGCTGTCGCCGGACATCAGGGTGGCGTCGTCGCATCGGTGAACAACCCGAGCGAAGGCAAGGGTCTCTACAGCGGCTCCCCACGCAAGATGCGCCCGCTCTGCACGTTCGAGGCGGCGAGCCCGTCGGCGGGAACGTTCAAGGACCTCGCGACGTGCAAGTCGCAGGGCCTGCCGATCGACGACTACTTCATCATCCGGTCGATCATGGCGCCCCCTGGACTGTCTGCCGGACAGCGGGCGTTCTGGGTCGACGTCTTTAAGAAGGTCTACGAGTCGGACGACTGGAAGAAATTCATGGCCGACAACGAGCTGAAGCCGGACTTCCGTTCGGGTGCGGACTTCGACAAGCTCATCGCGGACTACCAGAAGCTGCACGAGGACATCGCGAAGCAGTTCAACTGGATCCAGTAGCAGGTTGAGGCCGTATCAGGTCGCGACGGCGGCCGCGTTCATGCTCGTGGCCGCCGTCGCGATGTTCGACTCGCGCGCGGGCGCCCTCATCGACCGCACCGGCACGCAGCCGGGCGGGATCGGCGCCGGGTTCTATCCGTTCTGGTCGGCCGCCCTCGTCCTCGGCTGCGCCACGTATATCGGCTACCGGTCGTGGACGACACCGGTCCCCGGCACGGCCGCCTTCGAAGATCGTTCCGCGCTCTTCGCCGCGCTCAAGCTGATCATTCCGATGATCGTGGCGACGGCGGCGATCACCTGGCTCGGCTTCTACGTCGTCACGGCGCTCTACATGGGCCTCTTCGCGCGGTGGATCGGCCGGTATCCCTGGCGCTGGGTCGTGCTCATCATGGTCCTGATGCCCGCGGCGATCTATGCGACCTTCGAGATCGGATTCCGTGTCTCGCTGCCAAAGAGCTTCCTCTACGACGCCGGCATCCTCCCCT
>JANXXG010000324.1 GCA_025350745.1 Chloroflexota bacterium
CGCTCCGGCCGCTGACCAATTCGATCGGCGCCGGCATCGACCCGAGGGTGCTCGTCGATCCGACGCACATCCGCTATCCCGGCGCGGGCGGGCGCGAGATCCCGGCGCTGCTGTTCATGCCGCACGCGGAAGCGCTCCGAGGCAGCGGTCTGCCGGGGGCGGTCCTGTATGTCCACGGCGGCCCGACGGCCCAGCACTACCGCTCCTGGGATCCCACGCCGCAGCTGCTCGCCAATCGTGGCCTCGTCGTGCTCGCGCCGAATATCCGCGGATCGACCGGATACGGTCGCGAGTTCCAGGAGGCGAACCGGCACGACTGGGGCGGCGCCGACCTCGCGGATGTCATCGCCGGCGCCGACTGGCTTGCCGCGCAGGGGATCGCCGACGGAGCGCGCATGGGGATCACCGGTGGCAGCTACGGCGGATACATGACGCTGCTCGCGCTCGCGACGCACCCCGACCGCTTCGCGGCGGGCGTCTCGAACGGGGGAGTCGTGTCATGGGCGACGATGTTCGATACGACCCGCGGGGACCTTCGCGAGTACCTCGTCCGCGAGCTCGGGGACGCGACCACGGACGCGCAGCTCTATCGCGACCGCTCGCCGATCACGCACGCAGCGAATATCCGTGCCGCACTCCTCGTGCTCCAGGGCGCCAACGATCCCCGCGTCCCCCGGGCGGAGGCGCTGCAGATGGTGCGGGCCCTCGAACAGGCAGGGACGCCCCACCAGTTCCATGAATATCCCGATGAGGGCCACGGGTTCTCGAAGACCGAGAACCGCATCGACGCTCTGCGGCGCACCGTCGACTGGCTCGCGAAGTACCTCACGCCGATGATGGACCGCTACCTCAAGGAGTAGTCGCGCCGGGGCCGTTGGCGTGTCCGCCGAGGCTCAGACCGTCGCGGGGGTCGGCTCCAGCGTGGCAAGCAGCGCCCTCGCGCCGGTCCGCTCCGCGTATGCACGGACATCCGAGCGCTCCATTGCGGCCTCGTCCGTGCGACCGTGGGCGGCTATGGCGCGCGCGTGATCGGCGGTCGCGACCATGCGGTCGTAGTCGAGGTCGAGGGTCTTGAAGGCCTGCATCGCGTCGAAGTGGAGATGCTCGGCCTTCGCGTGCTCGCCACCACGGAGCGCCCGCAGACCTTGCGCCTGCGTCAATAGCGCGCGGCCGCGCGCGTATCCGATGCGCTCGATGAGTGCCGCGACGCGCTCGTCGTTGCTGTTGTCTTCGATACCCCATCGCGCCGCAGCGACCGCCATTGACGGTCCCCAGACGGTCCTGTCGATGATGCCGCTGGGCGCTCCGGCGCTCCGCGCGGCCTGATACGCGCTCTCGCTCTCCCGCCACCCGTAGATGGCGCAGAGGAGATCCGCCTCGGCCATGTCCGCGGGGCTCGGCTCGCAGTCCGCGAGCCGGTCGCGGAAGCGCTGCTCGTCGCTCGTCTGGGCGAGCGCCGCTGCCGCGGCCATCCCGTAGGCGAGCAGGCTCTTCCAATTCGGATCGCTGTAGCTGCGGTCGAAGGCGGGCGACGAGTTGACAGCTTCGACCGCACCGGCGAAGTCCCCGGCGAGGAGGCGCGCGCCCGCGCCGAGCACGAGGGCGTACCCGCCAAGCCGGGGCTTCTCGGTGGACTGCGCGATCTCGCTCGCGAGCTTCGCGTGCTCGATGGCCTCGTCGAGGTTCCCCAGGACGACGGCGCTCGCGCTCACCATGTTGTGCGCGTCGATGAGCTCATCGCTGTCCTGCAGTGACTGCGCGATCGGGATCCGCCGCTGGTTCGCGCCGTACGCCTCGCGGAACCGGCCAAGCGCGCGATACGCGTACCCGACCGCGTCGAGACAGAGGGAGACCTCGCGCAGCAGCCCGAGCTCTTCCGCGATCGCGAGGGCCTCCTCCGCTGTTCGCAGGGCCTGCTCCCAGTCCGCGTCGGTCGCGTGCGCGAGCCGGCGCGGCGCGAATGCGCGCGCGGCGAGCAGCCGAACGCGCTCCGGCGACGGCGCGTCGCCGACCAGGGCGAGTCCCCGGGAGATCAGTCCCTCGAGATCGGGATGCTTCGCCTCCCAGCGCGTGGAGAGCTCCGCCATGTGCGCGTAGACCGTCGCGATCTCGAAGTTGTTCGGCTCCGGCCGCGCCTCCAACAGGATGCGTGCGCGCTCGTACGCGGCCAGCGCCGCGTCGCCCTCGCCGTGATAGCGCCGCACGCGCGCCACGAGGTACAGCGCTTCGACGGCCCGGTCGATGTCGCCAAGCTTCTCGTACAGCTCGACGGCCTGCTCGGCGAACCGCTGCGCCTCGACGTGGGCGTGGATGTTCATCGCTCGTTGCGCGGCCTTCCACGCATATTGGGCGGCCTTGTCCGGGACGTCGCCGAGCAGGTAGTGATGCGCGAGGGCGGGATAGAAGTCGCGAATGTCGTTGGCGAGGACGTTCTCGATCGAGAGCGCGACGCGCCGGTGCAGCTCGGTGCGGCGCCGCAGGAGCAGGGTGTTGTAGGCAACCTCCTGCGTGACGGCGTGCTTGAACCGGTAGCGGCCCTCGCGGCGTTCGCCCGGGGCCGCTTCGGCGACCAGATCGGCCGCGATGAGGATGTCCACCGCGTCGGCGATCCGATCACCGCCGGACGCCCGGAGGACCCGGTCGCCGAAGCGCTGTCCGATCACCGACGCGAGCTGGATGGCTTCCTTCGCGACCGCGGGAAGCCTGTCGATGCGCGCCGCGACGACCGCGTGAAGGGTGGCGGGAACGTCGAGTGCGAGCGCGCGCTCGCGGACGACCCAATCGCCCGTCTCATCCCGAGCGATCGCGCCGGAGTCGACGAGCGCGCGGATGGACTCTTCGATGAAGAACGGATTCCCGCCGGCTCGGGCGACGATCCGGTCGCGAAGCTCGGCCGGCGCCCACTCGAGGGTGGACTCGACGATGCGCGCGGCCTCGTCGTTCGACAGGGGCTCCAGCACCATCTGGGTGAAGTTCGTCCGGGAGGGCTTCGGTTGGCCGCCCGCGCCGAGCCGCTGCGCCAGGAGGATCAGCAGGGGCACCCGCCCGCCGCGCGCCGCGAGGAACCAGAGCAGATCGAGCGAGGCGGAGTCGGCGTAATGAAGGTCCTCGAGGACGTAGATCAGCGGGCGAGTCCGTGCGAGCGCGCCAAGGATGTCGAAGATGATCAGGTACATCGATCGCTTCCACTCCTCGGACTCGTTCGTCGCCTCTTCGGCGCCCGGGAGGTGAAGGAACTGCGAGAGCACGGGAGCGACGATCGCGGGGTTCGCGAATCCGAGCTCGGTCACGATCTGGGCGAGCCGATCTCGCGCGTCGGGCGCCGTCGGGTCGATCTTCAGCTCCACGAGGAGCGGTTCGATGAACCCGGCGTAGCTGCGCTGGTTCACCCGTGAGAAGGTCCAGCGAAGGACCCGCGGCGCATCCCCGCCGGCAGCGCCGTCGTCGGCGGTCACGAGGCCGATGAACTCGGATACGAGCCGGCTCTTGCCGATCCCCGGCTCCCCGGCGATGAGCACCACCTCGGTGCGCCCGATCCGCGCGGACTGGTACGCGAGATCGAGCCGCGAGAGCTCCATCCACCGGCCGACGAGCGGCGCGTTGAGCTCGATCGCGACACGGATGTCCGAGCGCTCTCCGGTGAGCGCGTATGCC
>JANXXG010000197.1 GCA_025350745.1 Chloroflexota bacterium
CATCTCCGCGCTCCCGGCGGCGGAGCGCGACACGGTACTCGAGCGATTCCGCGAGCTCGCCGCGACCCATCCGGACGTCCGCGGCCGCGAGACGGTCGAGCTCCCCTATCTCACGAAGATCTACTGGAGCGCGCGCCGCTAGACCGCGCCATCCTTGCGCAGCTTCGCGATCTCTGCCGCGCTGAACCCGATCTCGGAGAGGACCTCGGCGGTGTGCTCGCCGAGGAGCGGCGGATGCATTCGCACCGACGGCGGCGTCCCGTCCATCCGCACCGGGATGCCGGGCGCCCGGACCCGGCCGGCGGTCGGGTGGTCCACCTCGGCGACGAGTCCGAGGTGCCGGACCGTCGGATCGGCGAACACGGTCGCGAGGTCGTTGATCGGACCGACCGGCACGTTCGCCTCCCGAAGCCTCTTCACCACCTCGTCCTTCGACAGCCCGCCGATCCGCTTCTCGAGGATCGGGATCAGCGTCGCGCGGTTCGCGACACGCATCGCGTTCTCGGCGAAGCGCTCATCCTCCGCGACGTCGTCCAGATCGAGCGCGTGGCACAGCCGCTCGAACAGCGAGTTGTTGCCACAGCAGACGTTCACGAAGCCGTCTGCGGCGCGAAAGGTGCCGTACGGCACGATCGACGCGTGCACGTTGCCCTCGGGCTTCGGCACCGTCCCATCGGCGAAGTATCGTGCGGCCTGCCGTGACAGCAGGGCCACCTGACCGCCGATCATCGTCGCGTCGATGCATTGCCCGACACCGGTCCGCTCGCGCGCATGGAGCGCTGCCACGATCGCGAACGCCGCGAACATGCCGGCCACCATGTCGGCCTGTGGCACACCGACCATCACCGGCTCCCGACCGGGCTCTCCGGTGAGGCTCATGATCCCGCCCATCCCCTGCACGATCAGGTCGTACGCGGCCCACGCGCGGCCCGGTCCGTCCTGGCCAAAGCCTGAGATCTGGCAGAAGATCGCGCGCGGGTTCAACGCCCGGACGCGCTCCTTGGGGAAGCCGAGACGGGAGAAGGTCCCCGGGCTGAAGGTCTCGACGACCACGTCGGCGCGCTCGATGAGGCGCTCGAGCGCGAGCTTCCCGTCAGGGTGCTTCAGATCGAGCGTGATGCTCCGCTTGTTCCGGTTGATCGAGAGGTAGTAGGCGGAGACGCCGTTGATCTCCGGCGGCGCCCAGCCTCGCGTCTCATCGCCCGTCCCGGGCTGCTCGACCTTGATCACCTCCGCTCCATGGTCGGCAAGCATGAGCGTGCAGTACGGGCCGGCAAGCGCACGGGTGAGGTCGACGACCCGGATGCCCGCGAGCGCGCCGTCGGCCGAGCCACCACTGATCGCTGGGAGTGCCTCGAGCGTGTCGTTCTCGGCGAGGACCGCATCTGCATCGCGCTGCTCGCCGTTCACGATGAACGCCGCCGTCTCGATGGCCGGGATGCCGAAGGTGCGCACGACCTCGAGCGCGGTCTTCCCCGCGCCATTGACGCGCAGCTCCTTCACGCCACCGGGGCTGAACTGCCGGAGCTCCCCGTGGAGCACGAGGGTGATCATTCCAGCTCGCAGAGTACCGTTTGACCATGGGTGAGACGGGCTCCCTGCCGCTCTTCCTGCTCGGCAGCGTCCTGTTCCCCGGGATGCTCCTGCCGCTCCACATCTTCGAGCCCCGGTATCGCCTGATGCTGCAGCGATCCCTTCAGACCGACGCGCCATTCGGCATCGTCCTCATCAAGAGCGGGGTCGAGGTCGGTGGCTCGGCCGAGCCGCATCACGTCGGCACGACGGCCCGCGTGGTCGGCACGACGCCGCTCCCCGGAGGCCGCTCCTTCATCATCGCTCGCGGTGAGCGGCGGTTCGAGATCGACCGAGTCGACGCCGAGCGCGAGCCCTACCTCGTCGGTGAAGTGCGATACCTCGAAGAGGACCCCGGAAACGATCCCGCCGCGGAGGCGCTCGCCGACCGGAGCGCCGACGCATACGGCCAGTACCTCACGGGCATGCTCGCGACTTCGACGGACGCCCATTCCGAGCTGCCGCTCGGTGAGCTCCGTGAAGGCACTCCCAGCGACGTCTCGTATCGCATCGCCGGCGGCCTGGGCATCGACGCGCTCGAACGGCAGCGCCTCCTCGAGACGGACCGCACGGGCGCGAGGCTCGAGTCGGTGCTGCGCCTGCTCGAACGCGAGAACACGCTCCTCAGCATGCTCATCGCGCGACTGCGGGCACGGGGCGAGGGACCGACCCTGAACTAAGGGCTACCCGATGCCGTCCGCGTGCACGATCTCCCCACCGACCACCGTCGCCGTGACCCTGAGCCCGGCCCAGTCGGCGAGCGGCGTCACCGCAAGATCGCGTTCGACCACCGTCGCGTCGCAGCGCATCCCAACGGCGAGGGTCCCGCGCTCGCGCTCCATGCCCATCGCGTACGCCGCGCCCGACGTGTACCCCGCGATCGCCTCATCGAGGGTGAGCGCCTGTTCGGGGTGCCAGCGATCCGCGTCCGCGGGCCGCTGCCGCGCGACGGCGGCGTGGATCCCGAGGAGCGGGTCGATCGGCTCCACCGGCGCGTCCGATCCGAAGGCGAGCCTCGCGCCACTATCGAGCAGCGCTCTCCAGGGGTACGCCCGGGTCACGCGCCCGGGGCCCCAATATCGCTCAGCGAGATCGCGGTCGCTCGTCGCGTGGATCGGCTGCATCGATGCGATGACACCGAGCACCCCGAAGCGCCCAATGTCCTCGGACCGCAGCAGCTGCACGTGCTCGACGCGTTGCCGGAGCGACGGATGCGATCCGCGTGTCGGAGCGATCGCCTCGAGCGCGACGCGCACGGCCCGATCACCGATCGCGTGGATCGCCACGGCGATGCCGCCTTCCGCCGCGCGGGCGACGTCCGCGTCGAGGCGGTGTGGCTCGATGGTGAGCAGGCCCCGATCGTCCGTTCCCTCATACGGCTCCTCGAGCGCCGCGGTCTGCGATCCGAGCGCGCCGTCAGTGAAGATCTTCAGGTGGCCCACACGCAGCCACTCATCCCCGAGGCCGGTGCGCAGGCCGAGCGCGAGCGCGTGATCGAGGCTCGCATGCGGGATGCCCATCGCCACCCGGATGCGCAGCTGATCGAGATCGCGCCGACGCTGGAACGCGTCGAAGGCGGCGCCCTGCTCGAGATCCTCTATGGCAACGATCCCGCGACGGTGGGCCTCGCGCTGACCGAGCCCCGCGGCTGCGAACAGCTCCTCGCCCGTCGGCGCGGGGATCACCCGATCCGCCACGTGATTCGCATTCTCCTTGAGGATCCCAGTGGGCGCGCCGGAGGCATCGTGGTCGATCGCGCCGCCGGCCGGCGCCGCGGTCGAGGCATCGATGCCGGCGGCGCGGAGCGCCGCGGTATTCAGCCATCGCGAGTGCCCATCGCGGCTGCGGAGCGCGGCCGGTCGGCCCGCGGTGACGCGGTCGAGCTCCGTCGCAGTGGGCCACCGGCCCCAGGTGTTCTTATCGAAGCGTCCTCCCAGGAGCCACGCCCCTGCCGGGAGCTGCCGCCCGTACGCTCCGATCCGTGCCAGGGC
>JANXXG010000344.1 GCA_025350745.1 Chloroflexota bacterium
GTGCATCCCCGATCGGTCCAGGTCGCCAGGCTTCAGCGATCGCACCAGCTTCAGGCTCTCGTCCCGGAGAACGCGGAACTCGGCCCGGACGTCGGCGACCGGCCGGCTGCAGTCGTTGCGCTGCTTCTCGACATCGTCCTGATCCCACCCGTCGAGCTGCGGCAGATCGCTCGCCTGGATGATGCGGATCCGGCCCGCGAATCCGCGCTTCTCCGCCTCGATGAGATGGCCGACGACCGCCTTCGCGCACCACTCGCCGGGCGCATGGTGCCAGCCCGCATCGTCATTCCCAAGTGCCCGCAGCTCCGACTCGATGAGCGCACGGCTCGACTCGAGGTACGTCGCGACCTGATGCGGGGTGAGCTCGCTCGTCTCGCTCGTTCCGGTCGTCATGCGACGCATGCTAGGTCAGCGGTCGGTGTGCTCGCTGTCCTCGACGTCACGGGGGAGCGCCCACCGAACGCGCACGCTCGTGCCGGGGCAGCGCGCGGTCTCCCGATGCAGGCAGGTCGAGGTCAAGATCCACGTGGCCGGCGAATCCGAGGAAGGTGCCACACGAGGAGCAGACGACGGCCTGGCCCGGCCTGCGTCGGCGCGGACCGTTCGCACCGCCGGCCGCGGCCAGCCGCGCTTTCGCATCTGCGGGGCACTCTTCGGCGCGGCGGATGCGCGGCGCAGGCCGGTCCCTCCGGGTCAACGGCGCGTGGCCGCGCGGGGATCGGTGCCAGGGCCGACGGCCCAGTCCGACCGCGCGACAGTGCCGAAGACGATGTCGTCCGGCCGGACCGGAACGCGGTTCAGATCGCGACCGGTCGCGGCCCGGATCGCCGCGACGATCGCGGGGGTGCTCGAGATCGTCGGGGGCTCGCCGACGCCCTTCGCGCCATACGGCGCATCGGGATGCGGATGTTCGATGACGTCGGCCACGACCGGGGGCATGTCGAGGAACGTCGGCAGCAGGTAGTCGGTGAACGACGCGTTCTTCACCTGACCATCCTTGAGGATCACCTCCTCCATCACCGCGAGGCCGAGGCCCTGGGCGATGCCCCCCTCGAGCTGTCCGATGACGGCGACCGGGTTGATCGCTTTCCCCACGTCCTGCGCGGTCGCGACCTGCACCACCTTCACCAGACCGGTGCCGAGGTCGACGTCGACGCTCGCCCGATGTGCGGCGAAGAGGAATGCGACATGACCACGGTTCTGGGTCGCGGCGTTCAGCGGTTCGGTCGGCGTGTGGCGATACGTGACGCGCTGCTCGATCGGCGTATCGAGGAGCGCACCGATCCGGTCGCGCGGGATGCCGCGATCGCGTGCGCGGAGATCGAGCTCGGCATTCACGAGGTCGCACGCCGCCTTCACCGCGCTGCCGGCCATCCACGTCTGCCGCGACGCGGAGCTCGATCCCGACGAGCCGATGCTCGTGTCCGCGTTCAGCACGACGACCCGCTCGAGACCGAGCTCCGTCCGGGCGATCTGCAGCTGCACGGTGACAACGCCCTGCCCGACCTCGGCGGCAGCCGTGTGCACGTAGGCGATCGGGCCGTCGACGTCGCGCTCGAGCCGGACGCGCGCGTCGCAGGAGTCGTCAAAACCGTGCGAGTAGCAGACGTTCTTGAACCCGGCGGCGAACCCGACCCCCCGGACGACGCCTTCGCCGAGCGTCAGGTTCCCCGCCCCGCCGGGAAGCTCGAGCGCCGATGCTCGCCCTTCGGCGGGCAGCGGAAGGGCGTTCGCCCGCCGGATGACCTCGCTCACCGGTTCCGACCCGGCCACCGGCTGACTGGTGATGATCTCGTCGCCGTCGGCGAGGGCGTTCTTCATCCGCAGGGCCACCGGATCCATCCCGAGCTTTGCGGCGAGCTTGTCCATCTGGGCCTCATAGGCGAAGCAGGTCTGCACGGCGCCGAATCCGCGCATTGCGCCCGTCGGCGGGTTGTTCGTGTACGCACCGACGCTCCAGACCTCGGCGTTCGGCACCTTGTACGGACCGGCGGCGAAGCAGGCCGCGTTCGCGATGACCGCCGGGCTCGACGAGGCGTAGGCGCCGCCGTCGAGCACGATGGTCGCGCGCACGAAGACGAGCTCGCCGGCCCTCGTCGCGCCATGCGCGTAGAACAGCCGCGCCGGGTGACGGTGCACGTGTCCGTAGAACGACTCTTCCCGGCCGTAGGTCATCCGCACCGGACGTTTCGTCGCGAGCGCCAGCAGGCATGCGTGCACCTGCAGCGTCACGTCCTCACGCGCGCCGAACGCGCCGCCCACCCCCGACATCACCAGGCGCACCTTCTCCTCGGGAAGCCCGAGGCACGGCGCGATCTGCCGCAGATCCTCGTGGAGCCATTGCGTCGCGATGTGCAGCGTCACGCCGCCGTCGTCGTCGGGGATCGCGAGCCCGGCTTCCGGACCGAGCGCGGCCTGGTCCTGCATCCCGACCTCGTACTCACCCTCGACCTCGACATCGGCGCGCGCGGCCGGGTCGCCGTGGACGAGGTGGACGGCGTCGATGACGTTGCCACTGCCGTGGATCGGTTCGGCGCCCGCTTGTAACGCTTGGATGGGGTCGACGATCGGCGGGAGCTGCTCGTACGTGACACGGATGAGCTTGCAGGCGTCGCGCGCAGTTCGCTCGTCATCGGCCGCGACGAGCGCGACGGG
>JANXXG010000390.1 GCA_025350745.1 Chloroflexota bacterium
CGGATCATCGGCGGTGACGCGTTCCTCCTCGCGACGGTGGACGGGGCCCAGGTGCCGTCGACGAACAAGATCTTCCCGAGCGGACAGGTCCTCACCTTCACGGGCAAGACCGTCACGATCCGCACCGGGAACGCGGGCGTCTCGTTCCTGTCATTCAATGGACAGGACATGGGCAAGATGGGGGAGGTGGGGCAGGTGACGGAGCGCTCGTTCAAGACGCCGTGACGTTCAACCTGCCGCTGGCCCTCGTCTTCGCGCGCGTTCTGGCGGTCATCCCGATCGTGCTGCTCCTGGGCGCTCGTGACGAGCAGAGCGCAACGATCGCGTTCGGGGTCTTCTGTCTGGCGGCGCTCACCGATGCCATCGATGGCCGGCTGGCGCGCCGCTACGGCCAGGTGACCCGGCTCGGCACGTTCCTCGACCCGCTCGCGGACAAGCTCCTCGTGATCGGCACGCTCATTCCGCTCGAGTCGCTGGGCCTCGTCCCCGTATGGATCGTCGTGCTCATCGTCGCTCGCGAGCTCGCCGTGACCAACTTGCGGGCCATCGCCTCGGCCCGCGGCTACAGCGTCGGCGCGAGCCTGTGGGGAAAGGTGAAGACGATCTTCCAGACGCTCGCGGCGGCGGGGTTGCTGCTCCTCCTCGCGGTCCCGTCGCTGCCGCTCGCGTACGTCGCCTACTCGCTCCTGAGCGCCGCGGTGGCGCTGACCGTCGTGTCCGGCGTCGACTATCTGTGGAAGGCCTCGTTCGCGATCGCCGGCCGTGGCGTCCCGGAGCGGTGGCAGATCAAGGCCCGCGACGGCGCGGCGCGCACCCGTGCCCGCTAAGTCCGCCGCCGCGCGAGCGAAGCAGGCGCCGGCATATCCCGACCTCGCCGCGCGGATGGCCGCGCTGCACCCGGTGCTCCGCAAGAGGAAGCTCACGATCGCTGTGGCCGAATCCTGCACCGGCGGTCTCCTTGGCGCGATCCTGAGCGAGCATTCCGGGTCCAGCGCGTACTTCCGCGGCGGCATGGAGGTCTACTCGGACGACGCCAAGACCGTTCTGGCGGAGGTGCCGCCGCAGCTGCTTCACTCGCACGGCGCGGTCTCAGGCGTCGTAGCGGCGGCCCTTGCGCGCGGCGCGCGCGAGAAGCTGGGCGCGAAGATCGGCCTCGGCATCACCGGGATCGCCGGCCCGACCGGTGCGACGCCGGGGAAGCCCATCGGTCTCGTGTACATCGCGATCGACGCGCCGAAGCTCCAGACCGTCCAAAAGAAGCAGTGGACCTTCGACCGTGCGGGCAACCGACTCGCGAGCGTCGGCGTCGCGCTCGAGCTGCTCGAGCGGGCCATCGGTTGAAGCGCGCCGAGGTCTTCCGTGACCCGGATGTCTCGCGCGCGTACCGGCACCGCCCGGCCTACCCGGCGGAGACCTTCGAGATCCTCGGGCGGATCATGGTCGAGCCTCGGATCGTGCTCGACGTCGGCGCGGGCAGCGGCGCGATCGCGCGCCATCTGCTCGAGCACGCGCACCGGGTGGACGCGGTCGACCCGTCGGTCGCGATGATCGGCGAGGGCCGGCGCCTGCCTCATGGTGACGATCCGCGATTACGGTGGATCGTGGGCACGGCGGAGGACGCGCCGCTTGACCCGCCGTACGGGCTGATCACGGCCGGCGCGAGCCTCCACTGGATGGACCTGGCCCGGGTCATCCCGCGCTTCGCCGACGCGCTCGTGGCGGGAGGGAAGCTCGCGGTGCTCGAGGTCATCGATACGCCGGTCGGCACCGCACCGTGGCGCGCTGCGGCAGACGCCGTCATCCGGAAGTACTCGGAGCTGGATCTGCCGGTCGTCGACACGACGGGCGATGTCCTGACGGAGCTGCGGACACGCGAGCTCTGGGTCCAGGAAGGCGACGAGCTCACCGCGCCGGTCCATGCCGAGTCCACGATCGATGACTGGCTCGAATGGATGCACAGCACGAGCACGCATGCGCGGATCCGCCTTGGGGCCCGCGCGCCCCTCTTTGATCGGGACATTCGCGAGCTCTTTGCCGGGCTTGGCGTATCCCGGCTCGAGTTCGCGGTGCAGGGCCGGGTCGTGTGGGGAAGCGTGGGGGCGGCATGACGGCGAAACCTCTGGGGATCGGCATCCTCGGTCTCGGAACCGTCGGGAGCGCTGTCGGCCGCGCCTTCGCGGACCGCCAGAAGCGGCTCGATGCGGCGGCAGGCCGGACCGTGCGGCTGCTTGGTGCAGCGGTCCGCGATCCAAAGAAGGCCCGCGACGCCGGCGGCGTGCCGCAGACGACGGATCCATTTGCGATCCTCGACGATCCGGCGATCGGTCTGGTCATCGAGGTCATCGGCGGCCATCAGCCCGCCTTCGACCTCCAGCTTGCCGCCTTCGAGCGGGGCAAGCACGTGGTCACCGCGAACAAAGAGGTCGTGGCGAAGGAGTGGGACACCCTGCACGAGGCGGCGCGGCTCGCGCACCGCGAGCTGCGGTTCGAAGCCGCGGTGGGCGGGGCGGTCCCGGTGATACGAGGCCTTCGCGAGCTGCAGGCCGTCCGGCCACAGGTCCTTAAGGGTCTGCTGAATGGAACGACCACCTACATCTGCTCGCAGCTCGAACAGGGCGTCTCGTTCGACGACGCGTTGGCCGAGGCGCAGCAGAAGGGCTACGCGGAAGCGGACCCGACGAACGACGTCGATGGCTTCGACGCGGCGTACAAGCTGTCGATCCTCGTCAGCCTCCTTGAGGGCCGGCACTTCCGCCCGGAACAGGTGCGCCGGACATCGCTTCGGTCGATCGGACCAGCCGAGGCCGCGGCTGCCGCCTCACGTGGGATGCGGCTCCGGTACCTCGCGGTCGCGGACTTCGGCGAGAAGGCCACGAAGGCCCGCGTCGGACCCGAAGAGGTCCCGGCCGACTCGCTGGAGGGAAGGGCGGGCGGTCCGACGAACGTCATCTCGCTTGAGTCGGATATGGCAGCGACCCTCGTGTGGAGCGGGCCAGGGGCAGGCGGAGACGCGACCGCCTCGGCGATACTCGCTGACGTGATCGCGATCGCCCGGGGGATGCGTTGAGCAGGACCGGTCCGCTCGTCTTCAAGTTCGGTGGCACCTCGGTGGCGTCGCCACCGGCCATCGCGTCGGTCGTCAAGATCGTCGCGGCGGAGCAGGGCGAGCGTCTCGTGGTGGTCTCGGCCACGGCGGGGACGACCGACGCGCTCGTGCAGGCCGCGCAGCAGGCTGCCGGCGGGGATGCGATGGCCGCGCAGGCCACCATCGAACGTCTGTCGGAGCAGCATCGCAATCTCATCGCGGACCTGCTCGGGGTGAACGGCGCCGACGTGCTCGGCGAGGTCGTCGACCTGACCGAGCGGACGATCGCGCTGCTGCGGAGTGTCGCGCTCCTTCGTGAGTGCAGCCCGCGCTCTCTCGACGCCATCCTCTCGTACGGCGAGCGGGTCTCGGCGCCGATCGTCGCGGCGACCCTCTCGGCGAACGGGGTCGCCGCCGAGGCGTTGTCCGCTGAGGGTCTCCTCATCACCGACGATGCATTCGGCCACGCGAACCCGATCGCGGAGTTGACCCGCGAACGGGTTGCCGCCCAGATACTGCCGCGGATGCGATACGGCACGGTCCCTGTGGTCACCGGCTTCGTCGGCTCGACCGCCGATGGGGTCACGACGACGCTCGGCCGCGGCGGCTCGGACTATTCCGCCGCCGTGCTCGCCGCCGCTCTCGATGCGCGCGAGTGCCGCATCTTCACGGACGTGAGCGGCGTGTACAGCGCCGACCCGCGCATCGTGCCGGACGCGAAGCCCCTACCGGCGATCAGCTACGCCGAAGCGGCGGAGCTCTCGTACTTCGGTGCGAAGGTCCTCCACCCCCGGACCGTGCTGCCCGCGGTCGAGGCGGGCATCCCGGTGCGCATCCTGAATACGTTTGCGCCGGACGAGCCCGGCACGACCATCGCCGCGTCCACACCGAAGGACGACACCGTCGTGAAGGCCACGACCTCGCTCGGTGGTCTCGGCATGGTGACGGTGCAGGGCGCCGGCATGAGCGGTGTACCTGGCTTCGCCGCCCGGGTGTTCGATACGACCGCTGCCGAACAGGTCTCGGTCCTCATGATCAGCCAGGCCTCGAGCGAGAACTCCATCTGCCTGGTCGTGCCGAACGAGTCGGTGAAGCCGCTCGAGAGCGCGTTGCGCAAGATGTTCTCCAAGGAGCTCGCCCGCCACGATGTCGAAAAGGTCGCGATCGAGGCCCCCGTGGCCATCGTGTCCGCGGTGGGGGAGGGCATGCGGGGCACCCCGGGCGTGGCGGCGCGCCTGTTCAGCGCGATCGCGCGAGCCAAGGTGAACGTGCTCGCGATCGCCCAGGGCTCGAGCGAGCTCAACATCTCCCTGGTCGTCCACGAGAAGGACCGCGAGACGGCGGTGAGGGCCGTCCACCGGGAGTTCCACGAGAGCTAGCCGATCGGTGCCGGCAGCGGCGCCGGCAGCGGCGACCGGTCATCTCGGAGGAACGCGTCCCGGAGCCCGCGCGGGAGCAGTGAGCGTGCGATCAGCTCTCGCGAGTCAGCACTTTCACGGACGATGCGCGTTTCCAGCCCGGCATCGCCCTGGTCCCGCGCGGAACGGATCAGCGCGCGCCCGAGGCGCCAGCGACTGCGATGCATGCCATGCTCCCCGTAGTCTGCCATCCCCGCCTCGAGCACGCGTTGCGACTCA
>JANXXG010000420.1 GCA_025350745.1 Chloroflexota bacterium
CACCGGAGATCCGAAGCGGCGCCCGACTCGAGGTGACCACCTTGAGGTCCGGCGACGCGGCGAGCAAGGTCGAAACGGTCGGTGCGGCGGAGAGGATCTGTTCGAAGTTATCGAGCACGAGCAAGAGCTTCTTGCTGCGGAGATGCTCGGTGAGGCGATCGATCGGCAGCTCGTTGCCGCTCACCTGAACACCGAGCGAATGCGCGATCGTCGACGCCACCAGCTCCGGATCGCTGATCGGCGCGAGCGCGACCCAGAACGCCCCGTCTGGGAATGACGCCGCTGCCTCGGCGGCGAGCTGCAACGAGAGGCGGGTCTTGCCGGTCCCGCCCGGACCCGTGAGCGTGAGCAATCGGGTCCCATCGAGGAGCCGGAGCCCGTCGCGGATCTCCTTCTCCCGGCCGACGAACGTCGTGACCTGCAGGGGTAGGTTGTTCGGTGTCCGATCGAGGGTCCGGAGCGCGGGGAAATCGCTGGGGCAACCGTCGATGACGAGCTGGAAGATCTGCTCGGGCTGTGCGAGGTCCTTGAGGCGGTGAGCGCCGAGATCGCGGAGTGCCACGCCGGCCGGAAGGTCCGTGCCCGCGAGCATCCGCGTCGCGCCGGACGCGAGCACCTGCCCGCCGTGGGCGACGGCCGCGATCCGGGCGGCGCGGTGCACGTCGATGCCGACGTAGTCCGCACCCGCCTTTTCGCTCGCCGGGGTTCCTTCCCCGGTGTGCATGCCCATGCGGACCCGGACGACCGCGCCATGCGGGAACGTCGTCGCCGCGAGGGCTCGCTGCCCGGCAGCCGCGGCGTCCAGGGCGTCCTGCGCCGTCGCGAACACCATGAACAGGGCATCCCCCTCGATACGGACCTCGTGCCCCTTCGAGAACGCCTGCCGCAGGGCCACGGTGTGCGCCTCGAGCACCTCGTGATACCGGTCCGTCCCGAGCGCGTTCAGCAGCTTCGTCGACCCCTCGATGTCGGTGAAGAGGAAGGTCAGGGTGCCGCGCGGGAGGGGCTCGGTCATCCGGTGAATTGTCCGCCGCCGCCCGCCGGGTTGCCAGCGGTCCGCCGCGGCCCTAGACCACACCCATGGCCATGGCTCCGGCGCACCTTATCGACACGCTCTCGGGTATCTCCCTGTTCGCCGATGTCCGCGCGGCGGAGCTCGAGTCGATCGCGCACGATGTCGAAGAGCGACGGTTCTCGGACGGCGAACGCATCATCCGCCAGGGCATCAGCGGATCGGCGTTCTACCTGATCCTGGAGGGTGAGGCCGTGATCCGCCTCGACGGCAAGGAGTACGGGACGCTCGGGCGCGGCGACTTCTTCGGCGAGATCTCGATCCTCCTTGGCGAGCCGCCGGTGGCCGACATCGTGGCGCGGCACGATCTGCGCTGCGCGATCATCGCCGGCCCCGCGCTCGAGACGTTCATGCTCACGCACCCGACCGTGATGTACCGGATGCTGAAGGCCGAGGCGCGCAAGCTCCAGAGGGCCACGAGCTGGCGGACCTAACACCGCCGGGCGAATACCCGGTCGTCGTCATCGGCAGCGGTCCGGGCGGCTTGCAGCTCTCCTATTCGCTCGGCCGTGCCGGCGTGCGCCATGCCGTGATCTCGGCGGATCCGGGCCCGGGCGGCATGTTCCGGCGCTGGCCGTTCTTCCAGCGCCTCTTGTCGTGGACGAAGCCGTTCGCCCCCGAAGAGCGTGGCTCGCGATCCTACGAGCGGTACGACTGGAACTCGCTCATCGGCGAGGAGGACCGACTTCGCGCGATCCAGCCCGGCCTGATGGACGGGACGTCGTACTTTCCCGCGCGCACCGAGATGGAGCGCAACCTCACGACGTTCGCGGAGCGAGCAGATCTTCCGGTGCGTTACGGATGTCGCTGGACCGGCACGCGCCGCGAGGGCGACCAGTTCGTCCTGGAGACGACCGACGGCGAGTATCGCTGCCGGGTGCCGGTCTTCGCGTTCGGGATGGCCGAGCCGTGGAAGCCGGATATCCCGGGCATGGATGCGGTGCCCCATTACGCCGATTGCCGGGCCGCGGACACCTACGCCGGGAAGCGGATCTTCATCATCGGCAAGGAGGTGTCGGCGTTCGAGCTCGCGAACGGCTTCCTCCCATGGGCGAAGCAGATCGTGCTTGCGTCCCCACGCCCGGTCGCGCTCTCGGTCGTGACCCGTTCGCTCGTCGGCGTCCGCGCTCGATACGTCCAGCCCTACGAGGATCACGTGCTCGGCGGCGGCGTGGTGCTCGTGAACGCGTCGATCGACGAGATCAGCCGGACCGGCGCGGGCTTCCGGGTGCGGACCACCCGGAGCGACGGCGGCGGACCGCTGATCTTCGAGGTCGACGACGTCATCGCCACGACCGGGTTCACCCCGCCGCTCGGCGACCTCGTGAAGCTCGGCGCGCAGACGTCAGGGCGAACGAAGATCCCCGCGCTGACGCCGCTCTTCGAGAGCATCGGTCTGCCCGGTGCGTACATGGCCGGCACCGTGACCCAGGGCGCCCCGGGTCTCAAGAAGCACGGAATGCCGAGCAGCTCGGGGGCGGTCCACGGACATCGCTACAACGCGCGGATCCTCGCGCGGCACATCGCCCAGAAGCATTTCGGCATCGATCCCCCGCGACCGACGCTCCAGTCCGACGCGCTGCTCCCCTATCTCCTCGCCGAGGTGACGCGCGCGCCGGAGCTCTGGCACCAGAAGTCCTATCTAGCGCGCACGGTCCTTGCGGATCCATCCCGCGGGCTCATCGACGACGGGATCCTCCCGCTCCAGCTGTTCGTCGACCTGCAGGGTCCGGACGGCGTCGCCGTCACAGTCGAGGCGAACGCGGCAGGCGATCTCTACCCGGCGGTCTACGTGCGGAAGGACAACGCCATCACCGAGCATCTCCTGCCCTCGAACCCGCTCCTCGATTTCGAGACCGCCGAGCACCGCCGCCAGCTCTCTGACGCCCTGCGGCCACTCGGGTTGTAGGCGCCGGCTGACAGACCGCTCGCTCGGTCCTGCGAGCGGCCCTGAACACGGCCTTTCCCAGAGGTCACCTAACGCGATCGACGCGCAGCCGTTAAACGGTCACACCACGCAGGAGGAACCGTATGAACGCACGCTCGATAGCGACGACCGCAGCCGCGGCAGTCGCAGCCACGGCGCTACTGACCGGAGTCGCGTTCGCAGCGTCGAACGCGATCGACACCGCGGACACCGACGGCCCTGATCACGACTCGGCGATCGCGAAGCTCGCGACGACGAAGACCGCGACCGGCGAGGCCAAGGGCCTCGCGATCAGCGCGGCGGCCAAGGCCGACGCCAAGGACACGGACACCGAGGACGCGGACAAGGACACGGACGCCGACGAGAACGAGACCGACGAGAACGAGACCGACGCGGACAGTCACGGCGACGCCGTCTCAGCCCTCGCGAAGAGCACGCCCGCAGGCACCGAGCACGGTGCCACGATCAGCGCGACAGCACGCAAGGGTCACGGCACCCACTAGCTCGCGCGGCGGACCCATTCAGGAAGCGCGGGCGGCAACGCCCGCGCTTCTTCTTGTCCTTGCTATCCCTAGAGCGCGGCGCCCTCGGGCTGAATTGCCGGCGCGGGGCGCCGGTTCTGGATCCCGATCGCGTTCGCTGCCGCACCGGCGGCGAGCAGACCCGCTGCGATGAGCATCGCCAGATGAAAGGCATCGGTCGAGGCATCCCGCTGCGCCTGCGCGCTCGGCGACCCGATCACGACGTTGAGCGGCGCGTAGGTCTTGCGCACGTCGGCGTTGTTCGGGTCGAGCGCCGGCACGCGATCGTGGAGCCCCGCGTAGAAGCTCGTGGTGATCGCGATGAAGATGACCGCACCGGCCAGCTGCGGTCCGACCCGCGAGATCGCGTTGTTGATCGCGGACGCCACGCCGGAGTTCTTCGCTGGGACGCTCGTCATGAGCGCGGTCGTGAGCGGCGCGACCAGGATCGACAGCCCGAGACCGAAAAGCAGCGCGCCCGGCAGGATGTCGACATAGAAGCTCGCGGGCGGGAGGAAGGTGCCAGGGTCGCCGAACGCGAAGAGCCAGGGCGTCGTCGTAGCCGGGATGCGCGAGTACCAGAGGATCCCGAGCGTCATGATCGCCGGCCCGAGCGTCATGTAGAGACGCGGGCCATGCT
>JANXXG010000018.1 GCA_025350745.1 Chloroflexota bacterium
CGGATCCGTTTGCAGACCTCCTCGCCGCTCAGCTTCGGCAGCCGCCGGTCGAGGATCACGAGGTCGGGCCGCTCTTCGGCGTGACGGCGGATCGCCGTCTCGCCGTCGTAGGCCGTGATCAGCTCGTAGCCCTCGGACCCCAGAAGGGAGGCGACCATGCCGACCATCGCCCGGTCATCGTCGACGATGAGCACGCTCGTCATCGGTCCTCACTATGCGAGAGCGGAACACTGAACGCGAACACGCTGCCCCGCTCCCCCCTCGCGCGATCTTCGAACCAGATGGATCCGCCCTGGGCCTCGACCACGCGACGCGACGAAAAGAGTCCGATGCCGGTACCGGTGATCTCGTCGGAGTCGAGCCTGACGAACGGCTCGAAGATCCGGTTGCGGTCCTCGGGAGCCACGCCCGGACCATCGTCCGCGACGCGAACGATCGCTCGATCCTTCTCCTTCGCGACCGACACGGTGATCCGCGACCCTGCCGGCGCGTACTTCGTGGCGTTGTGCACCAGGCCGCCAACGACCTCGGCGGTGCGACGCTTGTCCCCACGCGCCCAGAGGGCGGCGCCCGCGCGCGGGCCGGTCAACCGATGCTTGCGGGCCATCGGTCCGAGCTCGCGGACGACGCTGACCAGACCCGAGCGCAGATCGAATCGCGTGCGGCGGACGACGACGTCAGGACGGTCGTCCTTCACCGATGCGAGGATCCGGTCGATGAGCTTGTCGAGCCGGCCGACCTGCGCGGAGGCCTCGGTGAGCGGGAGCCGGTGCCCGTTGCTGGTCTGCTCCGCGAACAGATCCAGGTAGCCGCGGATCACCGAGAGCGGCGTTCGCAGATCGTGGGTCACGACGGCGACGAAGTCGGACCGCGCGCGGTCGAGATCCCGTAGGCGCTCCGCCGTCTTCCGCTCGAGCGCGTACAGCGAGGCCTTATCGATCGCAAGCGCAGCCTGATTCGCGAGCGTTCCGACGAAGGCGACCTCGGCGTTGGCGAACTCGACCTGACCGGGAACGTTGAGCGCGACCGCGCCGACGAGCCGATCGCCGGCGATGAGCGGAAGAGCGAGGGCATCGCCCTGGATCACGGGCCTGGTCTCCGCGAGCGCCGTGCGGGCTGCAGCAAGTGCGTGGCGGGGCAGAGTGCCCGAGCTCGCGCGCAGGACCGCCTCGCCGCTCTCGTGGCGGAGGAGGATCCCGCCTGAGGATCCGGGATAGACCCGCACGAGCCGGTCCACGACGAGCCCCAGGACCTCATCGAGCTCGAGCGTGGAGGTCAGGACGTTCGAGATCTCGAACAGGGCGGAGACCTCGCGGAGCTTGCGCTCCGCGTCGCGCTGCAGCCGACTCTTCTCGATGATCCCGGCGACCTGATTGGCGATCGTTTGCAGGAAATCGATCTCGCTGCGCAGGAATTCGCGCAGCTCGACGGTCTGCACGTTCAGGACGCCGATGACCTCATCGCGGATGACGAGCGGCACCGAGAGCATCGACGTGAAGCGCTCCTGGTCGACCGACCGGACCCACTTGAACCGCGGCTCATTCCGCACGTCGCGGACCGCGAGCGGAACTCGCGCATTCGCGACCCAGCCGGTGATGCCCTCACCGACGCGAAGCGTCGCCTTCCCGATCCAGCGTCGATCAAGGCCGTTCGTGGCGGCCAGGCGCAGCACGCCGTCGCGGCGCTCGACGAGATAGAGGGAGGACACTTCGGCGCGCATCGCGTCGGTGGTCCGATCGATGACGATGCGGAGCATCTCGTCCCAGTCGCGGGTCGAGGACGCGAGCTGCGCGATCTCCCGGAGGAATGAAAGCTCGGAGAGCTTCCGCTCGGTATCGGTGTCCGCGAGCCCCGTCATCGCTGAATTCTAGGGACCACTCCGAAATACACTCATGCCGTGGGTGTGGTGCTGCGCGCTGATCGGTTGACGAAGCGCTTCGACCGTCTCACCGCGGTACAGGATCTCGATCTCGAGGTGCGCGAGGGCGAGGTCTTCGGCTTCCTTGGGCCAAACGGGGCGGGCAAGACCACGACGCTGCGGCTCCTGTGTGCGCTCATCGCACCGACCAGCGGGACCGCGGAGGTCGCAGGCTACCGGCTCGGACGGGATGACGAGCGGATCCGGGCATCGGTCGGCATCCTCACCGAGCAGCCCGGTCTGTACGAGCGTCAGTCGGCCCAGGACAACCTGCTCTTCTTCGCCGAGCTCTTCGGCTTGAGCCGGGCCCTGGCGCGGTCGCAGACCGAGCGCTACCTGCGGCTCATGGGGCTATGGGACCGGCGGACGGATGCGGTCGCGACATTCTCTCGTGGGATGAAGCAGAAGCTGGCCATCGCCCGAGCCGCGATCCACGAGCCGCGGATCGTG
>JANXXG010000049.1 GCA_025350745.1 Chloroflexota bacterium
TGAAGAAGCGATCGACGTTCGCCTTCACCGCGGCGGCGTTGAACGGCGAGCCGTCATGGAACTTCACGCCCTGGCGCAGCTTGAACGTCCAGATGGTGTCCTTCACCTCCCAGCTCGTTGCGAGCGCAGGCAGGATCTGGAGGTCGGGCGTGTAGCGAACGAGCCCCTCGTACATGAGATTGAGTGCGGCGACGCTCGAGAAGTCGCCTGTGTTGGGCGGATCGAGCGTCGTCAGCTCGGAGCTCGAGGCGTACGTGACCGTTCCGCCGCGCCGAGGCGCGACCGAGGCAGCCGGTGAGCTGCCGCCGACCGGCGTCGAGGCTGGAGCGCACGCCTCAGCGATCGCCGCGAGCCCGATGGCCCCCGCCACGGCGCCGACGCCTTTCAGCAGGTTCCTGCGGGAGAGCTCCCGCTCCATCTTCAACATCACCGCCACCTTCCCAGCGAGTGGCACGTCACGCCGACGTGCGGTCTGCCGCGACGTGCGGACTCTCCACGCTCGGGCAGGGCCGCGCAATGTGCGCCCGGCATACCGGCGGTGCGCGCCTTTGGTCAGGGCGCACACGGCGCCCGACGGTCACGGCTGAGCGGCCATCGGTCCAGGAGCGGGCAGCGAGCGGATCTCGTCGACGAGATGGCAGGCCGTGAGGTGGCCCTCTCCGTGCGGCAGCAGCTGGGGCTCGTCGGTACGGCAGATGTCGCGGGAGAACGGGCAGCGCGGATGGAACCGGCAGCCCGCCGGCGGGTCCAGCGGACTCGGGGGATCCCCCTGGACCGGAGCGCGCGCGGCGCGGCGCGATGGATCTGTGTTCGGCACGGCCGCGAGCAGGGCCTGGGTATACGGATGCTGGGGATCGATGAAGATCCGCTCCTTCGTCGTGATCTCGACGACCTTGCCCAGGTACATGACCGCGACGCGATCGGCCATGTAGCGAACCACGCGCATGTCGTGGGAGATCAGCACGTAGGTCAGCGCGTGCTGACGCTGCAGGCTCTTGAGCAGATTGAGGATCTTCGCCTGCACCGACACATCGAGGCCCGAGGTGGGCTCATCGGCGACCACGAGCTTTGGGCGCGTCGCCAGCGCGCGCGCGATCGCCACTCGCTGACGTTGACCACCCGAAAGCTCGTGCGGATAGCGGCCGATGAAGGCGACGGGCAGGCCGACGCTGCGGAACAATTCGGCCACGGCTTCCTTCCTGGCCGCGCGATCTCCCATCCGGTGGATGATCAGCGGACGCTCGACGATGGTGCCGACCGTCATCCTGGGGTTCAGTGAGCTGTACGGATCCTGAAAGATGATCTGCAGGTCTCGACGCATGTCACGACGCCAGCTCCCTCGCGCGTGGGTCACGCTCTTCGCCTCGAACGTCACTTCCCCACGGGTCGGGGGAATCAGGCCGACCAGAAGACGCGCGAGCGTGGACTTGCCGCAGCCAGACTCACCGACCACCGCCAGGGTCTCCGCGGGTCGCAGCTCGAGATCGACGCCATCGACCGCTCGCAACGGGCGAGTGCCCACGAGGCCCTGACGGATCGGGAAGTGCTTCACCAGGCCCGCGACGGAGAGAAGCGCCGCACCGGCGCTCATGAGTACAGCTCACACGCCACGAAATGCCCCGGTCGTCGTTCGATGAGCGGTGGGGTCGCGACGGAGCACCGCGGCATGACGAACGCACATCGCGGATGAAAGCGGCAACCCGCGGGGAAGTGCGCAGGCGTCGGCACGTCGCCGGGGATCACGGCCAGCTCGGCTTCATCGCCGGATCCCGACGGGATCGCCCGGAGGAGCGCCTGGGTGTACGGATGCAACGGCTCGCGGAATAGATCGGCGACCGGCGCGGATTCCACGATCCTGCCGGCGTACATGACGTAGACCCGATCACAGTTCTGGGCGACGACCCCGAGGTCGTGCGTGATGAGGAGGACGGCCGTACCCGTCTGCCGCTGAACGTCCTTGAGGAGGGCGAGGATCTGAGCCTGCACGGTGACATCGAGCGCCGTCGTGGGTTCGTCGGC
>JANXXG010000064.1 GCA_025350745.1 Chloroflexota bacterium
GTTCGCGCTCGTCAACGCGGCAGACGCCCTGCTCGGTAAAGAAGGCTGGCGCGTCAAGGGTGTGACCGGATCGCACGAGGCCAGGTTCAGCTTTCCGTTGCTGCCGCCGGTTTTCGCCCAGAACCAAACGCTGATCGACCAGGCCCGGCGGTCGCGGAACGAAGAGGCCTATGGACCGACCCACCCGATCTCCGCGTCGCAAGCGCAGGCGATCGTCGACTTCGCGGGGACAGCGGCAACGGAGATCGCCAAGCTCCTCTGATCGGCTGCCCGGCCACCACGAGCGATAGCAGGCGTCCGCCCGCTTGCTGTTCTTTATCCGTCCAACCGTCGACTATCGGGACAACGACCCTGACGGGCCACCGTCCTGCTCGTTACGAATTGTCAGACACGTCCCATGAGGAGGCCAAACTTTGTTCCATTTGCTCATCCAGCGTGGACGCATCGCCCTGCTGGTGCTCGCGATCGTCCTCGCATCCTTCGCGGCCGCCCGGCCCGCGCCGGCTGCCGCGTTCTCGAGCTACATCTACGGCACCGTGACCGACGCGGTCACTCACGCGCCATTGAGCAATGTCTGCGTCGTCATCGGGCCGGCGCTGATCCGCTGCATCACGAATACCGACATCTTCGGCAGCTACCGCATCGACTTCCCGCCGGATGACCTCATCCAGAGCGAGCAGGAGCTCCACTTCCTGAACCGCACCGCCGGCTATAACGACTTCAACTCGGTGCACTTCGTCGTGCAGGGCGCGACCCGCCAGGACGCCGCGATGGTCAAGCCCGTCGTCCAACCCTGCGCCACGCCAGGCACCCCGACCAAGACCCTGTACCTCCCGAACATCACCCGCTACCTCGGCGGCCGTGACGGCTGGTACACGCCGTTCATCGTCCAGAACACCGGGAGCGCGCCCACCACGCTGAACGTCTCCTTCTACAAGTTCAGCGACGGATCGCTCGTCGTCTGCCGGATCATCTCCAACCTCATGCCCGGCACATCGTTCGCGGATGTCCCGACGAACGACCTCGACCTTCCGTTCGACGCGCAGTTCAGCGTCGTCGTGCAGAGCTTCGGCTCGACCGTTGTCGCCGTCGTGAACGAGCACATCGGCTCGGGGGCCAAGGCCGAGGCGATGTCGTACGTCGGCGCCTCGACCGGTTCGACGAGCGTGTTCCTGCCCAACATCACGCGCCGGTTCTTCGGCTTCGTCACGCCGTTCATCATGCAGAATCTCGGCGTCTCGCAGACGACCGCGACCGCGCGGTTCGTCAGCTTCGATGGCACCGCGCCGGCGATCAGCGTGCTCCGGACGATCGATCCGGGCTGCTCGCAATTCATCGATCCGAACTCCGAGCCCGGTCTGGTCGACGGCCACCAGTACGCCGTGACCGTCACCGCAGCGCAGCCGATCTCCGTGGTCGTCAACACCCAGGACGATCAGTTCGGTGTCGCGAGCCCCAAGGCCTACAGCACCAACGGCCTGGTCACCGGTGGCCCGACGCTCTACGGGGCATACGCCGCGAAGAACGCGGGCGGCATCGGCCGCACGAGCCCGATCGTGGTGCAGAACATGGGCGTCACATCCGCCGCGCCGACGATCACCTTCACCCCGTTGGGCGGCGGCACCGTGAGCACCTTCAACCTCGGCACGATCCTGCCCGGCACATCACGGGTCTTTGACCCGCGGTACGCCAATGGCGACACGACCCAGCCGTTCTGCTCCGGCCCGCTGACCGGATGCCTCGCCGACGGTGAGTTCTCGTTCACCACGACCGCTGCCGGAGCCAGCCTTGCCGCCGTCGTCAACGTGATCAGCCCGGCGACCGCGATGGGCTACACCGCGACCCCGACGACCTCGACCCGCACGTACCTGCCCAACGTGACCCGCACCCTCGGTGGCAGCGCCGGCTGGAGCACGCCGATCATCATCCAGTCCGCCGGAGCGACCGCGGTCACGATGTCCTGGTATCGCTTCAGCGACGGCGCGCTGGTCACGTCGCAGACGATCCCGGTGACGCCGGGGTCGGCGTTCCGCGTCGACCCACGTGACGTGAGCGCGCTCAGCGACGACACGCAATACTCGGTGGTGGCCGATGGTGTCGGCGGCCCGATCGACGGCATCGTCATCGAGCTCGCCACCGGCGGCGACAACGCCATGATCTATGAGGGCTTCACCAGCCCGTAAGGAGGCCATTCTTGAAAAGACGTTTTGACCTCCGCGACCGGGGCACCCTGACGCTCCTCGTCCTGGGGGTCCCGATCCTCATCGCGCTCGCGGTCCTGGCCTGGGGCTACAGCGTGACCGACCGCGGTACCGCGATCCCCGAC